>CAVHZB010000089.1:0-10509 GCA_963640555.1 Phascolarctobacterium succinatutens | reverse complement strand
TGAACTACTCCTGCATGCCCGAAGAGAAGATCGTAAAGGGCATGACCATCCTCGGTCAGGTCATCAAAGAAAACCTGAAGAAGTAATTCAATACCTAAGCTGATCAAAACCCTCCTGCTCGACCGAGCAGGAGGGTTTTTGCGTGGAGGGTAAAACGGGCTTCATAGTTTGCCCAAATAGGCATAATCGGAGTCATATATAAGGCAGAAGAGTTGAACATCGTCTGCAATAACGCTGTTTTCACCATCTCTCCAAATGCAAAGCTGACCCATTGCACTATCATCCATGTGTTTTTCACTCTCTCTTTCTTGGAAGATAAACACAGTTTACTGCAATTTGCGGTAAATGTCAATACAACAAAACGCGGTATAATATGCTTATCCCGTTGGAGGTGGTGGTATGTACCCCCGTATACGGGATCTGCGAGAGGACAGAGACCTCAAGCAGCGGGAAGTGGCGGCGTTTTTGAACTGCTCTCAGCAGGTTTACAGCAACTATGAGCTCGGGCAGAGAGATGTGCCAAGTGAAACACTCATCCGGCTTTCGCGACTTTACAATGTTTCGGTGGACTATATTCTCGGCTTGACGGACGAGCCAAGGGCTTACAGCTAACCTCTCGCGGCAGTTTCGCGAAAAAGTTTAAACAATTTTGCAAAAAGTGTTGCATTTATCAAGCGGGCATGATATATTATTAACGATATCCAGGGTCGCGTCCCCCCGTGATCCTGTCTCCCGAGGTCTGCGGACTTCGGGAGATTTTTTTGTTGCCCTCGGCTTGATTATGTGCTAAATTATTTCCATCATCAAAAACAAAGGAGATAACCAAAATGGAAATAGGCATAAAAGGCAAGGTCGAGACCGTTGTCAACGAAAACAACACCGCAAAATTCGTAGGCAGCGGCTCGCTGGATGTTTTTGCGACCCCCAGCATGGTTGGTCTTATGGAGCAGGCGGCACAGATGTCCGTTGCGCCGTACCTTGAGGACGGTCAGGGCACCGTCGGCACAAAGCTTGAGATCACCCACGATGCGGCAACGCCTCTGGGCATGAAGGTCTGGGCAGAGAGCGAGCTTATCGAGATCGACCGCCGCAAGCTCGTTTTCGAGGTCAGGGCGTTCGACGAGTGCGGTCAGATAGGCGCCGGCAGACACGAGCGCTTTATCATCGACAACGCCAAGTTCATCGCAAAGGCAAATGCCAAGGGCGCAAAGTGATGAAGCACTTTGTTGTACTCATCGGCAACTACGGCTCCGGCAAAACGGAGATCGCGATAAACCTTGCGGTAAACTCCGCGGCAAAGGGGCTCAACACACTCGTTATCGACCTCGATAAGGTCAACGATTATTTTCGCATGAGTGACAGGGTCGATGTGCTCAAGGAGAGCCATGTAAACCTCGTATCCCCTACCTTTGCCGGACAGGGAGTCACACCGAGCAATATGTCCGCCGCGGTCGCGTCCGCATTCGACGGTGATTGGGATCTGTGCATTTTCGATGTCGGCGGCGATGCAGCCGGCGCAATGTCGCTGGGCAGGTATCACACCGATTTTGCCGCGCTCAGTCCCGAGCAGCTTGAGGTGTACGATATAGTCAATGTGTTCCGTCCCATGTCCGAAAGTCCGGAAAAGATAATCCGGCTCAAGGAGGAGATGGAGGGCTTTGCCCGCCTGAAGGTAACGGGCTTTGTCAATAACTCAAATCTTCTGAACTTTGCCAGCGCGGACGATATCCGTCAGGGCTATGATGTGCTGAAGGAGACAAGCGACATGACCGGCATCCCCGTTGCCCATACCACGGGACGCAGGGAGTTTCTCAGCGAGTTTCTCGCCGACGGCAGGGATGAGAAGTATATCGGCGAGCCCATCGGGCTTGAGACATATATGCACCGTTCGTGGGAGGCCTTCACCAACCTCGGACTATAAGGACTGCAAAAAAGTCACAGACTTTTTTGCGCGCTGAAAAAATTCGGAGCTTCGGCTCCGAATTTTTTATCCCTCCATTACATGGAGGGCGCGTATCGCGGCGTTTTCTATGCCGTTCTGAACATGAAACGCCTGCTTTTCCAGCGATGTCGAGGAAATGCGGCTGAGCCCCTGCGAGTTGAGCTCCGGCACTATGCGGGCGGCAATGTCCCCGACAATATCCGCCTTGAGCCGCTGACCGGCGGCGTCATTTTCCGCCGTGAGCAGAAATTCGAGCGAATCGGCAAGCTCACTCAGCGCCGAAAGCGTGCGAACGCCGCGCAGCAGCCATTTGTAATACGGCGCGTATCTGCGGTCAAGCAGGAACAAAAGCTGCGCGGTGTCGGTCACAAACTCGCTCATTGCAAGCATCGCCGCGCCCTCCTCGCCGTGGGCAAGGCAGCGGGTATAGTTATACTGCCCCGACTGCGCCATCAGGGCGAGCCGCGCAGATATGCGCTTGCGGCGCACATCCTCGGGCATGCCGTGCGCTATCGTATCGCGAATGTGCGAAAACTGTCCGAGATCATCCCGAAACACCGCACCGTTTACCGCCTGTGCAAGCGAGTATGAGGGCAGATACAGCCAGTCCTGCCATGTCTGCGGCGCACCGGCTGTGCCGGTGAAGCGGCGATAAAAGCTGCTTATACGCATAACGCCGGTGCCCGCGGTGCCGAGCAGCGAAGCCCGCGAGGTGCGCGCGCCGGCGAGCCTGCGGTACTCCCGTGCAAGGGCAACGCCGATCCTTTCGTCATCCTCGTCCGTGAGCCAAAGGCAGCAGCCCTGCTCAAAATCATGGTCGCGCGAAATTTCGTCGTCAAAGCCGAAGCACTGTGAGCCGCTTCCGGCAAGTCCTACGGCGATGCGGGCTTCATACTCCGGAAAGCGCTCGCGTATCATGCTCCTGACCTTTTCCTCGTAGAATTTCCTTGCCTGCTCAAGTCCCTTCATGGCACGCCTCCAATCGTTTTTTGAGTTCAGCCGTATATACGAAGAATCCGAGCCGGTCAAAGGTCGGAATACATTTTGACAGCGTGAACGCGTGGTACCCGTCCTTTTTGACCTCGGGTGCCGTGAGATAGCCGTAAGCTCTGTCAAGGGCGTTCTCGACCTTGGTACCGCTGCCCATGAGCTCGTACAGCTCGGCGAGGTTGCACCATGTCACCGCCGTATCGTTTTCCGGAGCATCGCAGAAGCGGATGATGCTCAGAGCCTTGAAAAAATGCTTCTCTGCGCCTTCATGGTCGCCGGTGTCCTGGCAGGCAAGCGCCATGTTGTTGTACAGTCCCGCAAACCGGTAGTCGTGCGTGTCGAGATGCTCGGAATAAACGCGCGAGACATGGCGGAATATCGGCAGTGCCTCTGCCGGGCGTGAGAGGAGCTTCATCGTCGTTGCGGCATTGAGCATGACCGTTGCGCCGGATACCGTGCCGCCCATGCGGTGCAGGCGGATAAGCTCAAGCCCGCGCTCAACGGCGCGTTCGGCAGCCATTTTATCGCCGGTGCGCCTGTGCAGCCCCATGAGCTCGCTTTGCAGCGCAAGCTCCGACCGCCAGTCGCCCGCCTCGGCCGCACGGCTTGTCCACATATCAAGAAGCCTTGTGCCGCCAACAAGGTCATCGCGGTTTAAAAGGGCATCGAGCTCGGCGATGATCTGCGGTATATCCGCTGCCAAAGGGCACGGGGAAGCGTCCGGCAGACCGGTGTATTGCGATGTATCAAAGCAGCATATTTTGTCCATGCTATCACCTCATATATATTCTACCACTTTTGATACCGGCGCGGCAGTGGCTTGCGCAACAGCGCCGGCAGGGATATAATGCAGACATGAGAAATACGCTTATCAAAATTTTCATATGCGTGCAGACCGCCATATACATTGCGTTCACGGTAACTGATCTGCTCAGCGCCTCCGGCAGCACTCCGCTGAAGTTTTCCGGAATGCTGCTGTGCCTTGCGTTTTCCGCATATCTGAGCGTGTCGGGCGGAGAAAAAACGGTAACATTGGCAATAGGCTTTTCGGTGCTGGCGGATGTGCTTCTGCTGCTGCTTGAGCGGTATTATGCCGCGGGCATCGGGCTGTTCTGCATTGCTCAGGCGATGTATTTTCTGCGGATATACCGTGCAAACGGGCACAGAGCCGCTGTCCCTGCGCGCATTATAACATTTTTGGCGGCGGTATGCGCGCTCACCGCGCTGAAAACGGCGAGTCCGCTGAATATTCTGGCCGTATTCTACTTCACATTTTTTATGTGCAATACCGTGCAGAGCTTCGGCGTTAAAAACAGGCTGTTTTCGATCGGACTGTGCCTGTTTATCTGCTGTGATGTGTGCGTCGGGCTGCATTCCCTGCCGCTCGCGGGCATGGTACATGCGCTCACCGGCATGGGTATGTGGACATTCTACCTGCCGTCGCAGGTGTTGATAACTCTGTCGGGGAGGAAGCCGGATGAACAGGCTGCTTAGTGTTTTAATGAGCATAATTACTGCGCTCACGCTGCTTACGGGGGCGATAGCCCTGCCGATACTCGTGCGCCCGTTTTACTATGCGCAGATAGGTCCGCTGAACATCGAGCAGAACAGCGGCATGAGCCGCAGCGAGATAATAGAGACCTATGACGATGTGCTCGATTACTGCATCGGCTTAAGGGACGATTTTGCCGCCGGCATACTGCCGTTTTCGCAGTCGGGCGCGGAGCATTTTGCCGATTGCCGTCCGCTGTTTGAGCTCGATCTCGCCCTTTTCGCAGCAGGAGCTGCCGCTTTGATCATTCTGCTGATAATCGGCAGGCGGCGCATACCGCTTTACCGCTTCCGCGGTCACGGTGCGCCGTTCTGGGGCGCTGCCGGACTTTGCGGACTCCTTGCCGCCGCGGCGGTGTATGCCGCCCTCGACTTTGACGGGGCGTTCACGGTGTTTCATAAGATATTCTTCCCCGGCAAGGGCAATTGGCTGTTCGATCCGGCAGCCGATCCGGTTATAAAAATACTGCCGGAGGAGTTTTTCCGCAGCTGCGCGATACTCATTTTCGCGGCCGTCGTTCTGACGAGCACGGCTGTCATGCTGCTTGACCGAAGAAGAAAATGAAAAACGGCAGCGCAGAAGCGCTGCCGGGTCTTTTGTCAGAACTGAACATTGCGGATATACTGGCTGTCGTCAAATCCGAGGATGCACATGAATATTGCATTCAGGAATACCAGACCTATACCGAAGCCGGTAGATTTGCCGAAGGAATGAGCAAGGTCGACCTGAAACTTTATCGCCACATAGATGTTGTACAGCGGGATGAGCAGAAGCAGCATCTTCCAGCCGTTGCCGTACATCTCCTTGAACATGATGTAGGTATTGTAAAACGGAACGATAGCCTCCCAGCCCTCGTATCCCATCTTCACGAATACCTTCCACATCGCAACAAGCGTTAAAACCGCAAACGCAAGTGAAAAAACAGTACTCATAGGTTCTCTCCTCCTTTCTCCCTTAGTTTTACCATATCGTACGCACGATTACAATAGCGTCTTTTAATTTTGCGCATTATGTGATATTATTTGTACATTAATTTTTGGAGGTCAGAATGAACGGACATGAATGCTATATAATCGGCGCGGGCGATTTTTTCGGTCTGCGCGAAGCTCCGGATGACAGCGACTATGTGATAGCAGCCGATGCCGGATACAACTACTGCACCGAAAACTGCATCATTCCCGACCTCGTCCTCGGCGATTTCGACTCGCTCGGCGCGGCTCCAAAGCATCCGAATGTCATGCAGCTTCCCGTTGAAAAGGACGATACGGACACGATGTTTGCCATAAAGCTGGGGCTCGAGAAGGGCTATAAGCGCTTTTACATCTACGGCGGTCTTGGCGGCAGGCGTCCCGACCATACGATAGCGAATCTCCAATCGCTTCTGTATATGCTCGACCACGGCACCCGCGGCTGGATATTCGGCGAAAGCTATGTCTGGACGGCGATAGAGAACGGCGCCCTGCGCATCGAGGGCGAGGGCGATGTTTCCGTGTTCTGCCCCGACGGAAAAGCCGTGGGCGTTTCAATAAAGGGACTTAAATACGAGCTTGACGGTGCCGAGATAACGAGCAGCTTTCCCATCGGCGTGAGCAACAGCTTCAGGGATAAGCAGGCCGAGATAAGCGTTGAAAACGGCAGGCTCCTTATTATGTACGGTATAAAGGTGAATGAAATTGACTGAATATAACGCGGGAAAATGTGATATTGCCGTCATCGGCGCGGGTCATGCTGGCATAGAGGCCTCTCTCGCCGCGGCGAGAATGGGGCTTGACACGATATGCTTTGCAATAAACCTTGACAGCATCGGGAATATGCCCTGCAACCCTGCCATAGGCGGCACCGGCAAGGGTCATCTTGTGCGCGAGCTGGACGCTCTCGGCGGTGAGATGGCAAGGGCGGCCGACAAGGCGTGCATACAGTACCGCATGCTCAACCGCGGCAAGGGTCCGGCGGTGCACTCACTGCGCGCTCAGGCAGACCGGCGGCGCTATCAGGAGGTAATGAAGCTCACGCTCGAAAGCCAGCAGAACCTGCGCGTAAAGCAGGCCGAGGTGGTTGAGATACTCACCGAGAACGGCGCCGTGAGCGGCGTTAAGACGCACACAGGTGCCGTGTATTCCTGCCGCGCCGCCGTCATAGCCTGCGGCACATATCTCGACGGGCGCACGATAGTTGGCGATGTTATCCGCTCGTCCGGGCCCGACGGTCTTGCCGCCGCGACGGGGCTCACGCCCTGTCTCAGGGCACTGGGGCTTTCCATGCGCCGCTTCAAGACCGGCACTCCGCCGAGGGTAAATGCGCGCACGGTCGATTTTTCAAAAATGGAGCTTCAGGCGGGCGATACGGAGCCCGAGGGCTTTTCGTTCCAAACGCAGACCGCTCCGGAAAACCGCGCCGTCTGCTATCTTACATACACAAACGAAAAAACGCACAGGATAATCCTTGATAATATTGACCGCAGCCCCATATACTCCGGCGTTATCGAGGGTGTCGGTCCGCGCTATTGTCCCAGCATCGAAACTAAGATAATGACCTTCCGCGACAAGCCGCGGCATCAGCTTTTTATAGAGCCCATGGGGCTCAACACAAAGGAGCTGTACATTCAGGGTCTTTCGTCCTCCCTTCCGGAGGATGTGCAGGTCGAGCTGCTGCACACTATCGCGGGGCTTGAAAATGCCGAGATGACCCGCTGTGCCTACGCCATAGAGTATGACTGCGTTGACCCGACCGAGCTGTACCCCACGCTCGAGGCGAAGAAGGTCTCCGGACTTTACGGTGCGGGGCAGTTTAACGGCTCCTCGGGCTATGAGGAGGCTGCTGTGCAGGGCTTTGTTGCGGGCGTTAACGCGGCGCTTAAGCTCAAGGGCGAGGAGCCGATGATAATCCGCCGCTGCGACGGATATATAGGAACGCTCATCGACGATCTCGTTACCAAGGGCACGAACGAGCCCTACCGCATGATGACCTCCCGCAGCGAGTACAGGCTCCTGCACCGGCAGGATAACGCAGATCTGAGGCTCTGCGGCATCGGTCTGCGCATAGGTCTTGTATCGCAGGAGCGCTGCGACGCGGTGCGGGAAAAATATGCCGAGGTGGACCGCGAGATAGCCCGCCTTGAGAAAACGCACATACCGCCGAGCGCGGAGCTCAACGAATTTCTGCGCGCCCACGGCACGGCTGAGGTGAGCACAGGCGTGTCGCTTGCCGATCTCATCCGCCGGCCGCAGCTCGGCTATGACGAGCTCAAGCCGTTTGATCCCGACCGTCCGGAGCTGCGGCACTGCGTGAGCTATCAGGCAGAGATAAGCCTCAAATACGCCGGCTACATAAAGCGCCAGCTCAAGCAGGTCGAGGACTTTGCCGGCATGGAAAACAGGCTGCTGCCGGATGACATCGACTACGACCGCATTGCCGGTCTGCGCCTTGAGGCGCGCGAGAAGCTCAAAAAGATAAGACCTCATTCGTTCGGTCAGGCAAGCCGCATATCCGGCGTGTCTCCGGCGGATATTTCAGTTTTGATGGTGTGGATGGAGGTCGGCAGATGAAAAGGGTCGTGCTTGGATTTTCCGGCGGCGTGGATTCTGCGGTCTGTGCGCGTCTTCTAAAGGACGCAGGGTACGAGGTACACGGGCTTTACATGGATAACGCCGACGGGCGCGCACTTGCCGATGCCGTTAATACGGCGGAGTATATAGGCATACCTCTGCATGTCCGCGATGTGCACGGGGAGCTTGACGAGCTCGTGTGCTCGCGCTTTGCCGAGAGCTATCTCAAAGGAGAAACGCCGAATCCCTGCATCATATGCAACCCGACGCTGAAATTCCGCTCGCTGCTTGAGTACGCCGGCGAGATAGGCGCCGGGCACATCGCAACGGGGCACTATGCGCGCGCCGAAAACGGGATGCTTTTTAAGGGCATGCCGTCAAACGATCAGAGCTATATGCTCTGCCGCATACGCCGTGAGCAGCTTGAAAGGCTCATTCTCCCGCTCGGCAGATACGAAAAAGCTCAGGTTCGGCAGCTTGCCGAGGGCTTCACCCTGCCCGTTGCGCACAAGCCCGACAGCATGGAGATATGCTTTATCCCCGATAAGGACTACATTTCATGGCTCGGCAAAAGAGCTCCCCTCCCGCCTGAGGGCGATTTCGTGTTCCACGGCGAGGTCGTCGGCAGGCACGAGGGCATACACCGCTACACCGTCGGGCAGCGCCGTCCGGGGCTTTATAACGGGCGCAAGCTGTACATAGCTGCAATAAACGCCGAAACGGACGAGATAGAGCTCGCCCTCTGGGAGGAGCTTTTCAAAAAAACGGTCATTGCACGCGACTTCAACTGGCTGTGCGATGTGCCGGCGGTGCCTGTGCGCGCATCGGTGCGCGTGCGGCACACAAAGTGGGAAAATCCGCCATGCACGGCGTATGTCGAGGATGGTTTTGTACGCATAGAGTGCGATGAGCCCGTGCGCGCTCCCGCAAGGGGGCAGTCGGCTGTCCTCTACGACGGCGAGCGCGTGCTCGGCGGCGGATTTATAGTTTGACAACTCAAAAGCAAAAATCCCCTTTAAAACCGTCAGTTTGACAATTGACGGTTTTCGGATTTTGTGAGAAAATAGCGGACAATATCAAGTGAAAAGGAGAAACGACATGGCGATCTATTTTAACGAGCCCTCAAGGACTTTCAGCGAGTATCTTCTCATTCCCGGCTACACGAGCGAGGACTGCATTCCCGATAAAGTAACGCTCAAAACGCCGCTGGTGAAATTCAAAAAGGGCGAGGAGAGTGCGATAAGCCTTAATGTTCCGTTTGCATCGGCTATCATGCAGTCGGTCTCAAACGACACAATGGCGATAGCGCTCGCAAAAGAGGGCGGCATATCGTTTATATACGGCTCACAGTCCGTTGAGGATGAGGCGGCGATGGTCGCCCGCGTCAAGAACTACAAGGCGGGCTTCGTGCCCAGCGCATCTAACCTGACTCCCGACGCGACCTTGAAGGATGTGCTCGCGCTCAAGGAGGAAAAGGGCTACTCCACCATGGCGGTCACCTCCGACGGCACGCCTAACGGCAAGCTCCTCGGCATCGTGTCCAGCCGCGATTACCGCGTTTCGCGCATGGAGCTCGGCACGAGGGTCTCCGAGTTTATGACTCCGTTCGAGAAGCTTGTTACCGCACCCGAGGGCACCACACTCAAGGAAGCAAACGATATTATCTGGGATCACAAGCTCAATTCCCTGCCCATAGTCGATGCAGGCGGAAGACTGCTCTACTTTGTTTTCCGCAAGGACTATGCCGAGCATAAGAACAACCCCAACGAGATACTCGACGAGCACAAGCGCTACATTGTCGGAGCGGGCATAAACAGCCGCGACTACGCCGAGCGCGTTCCTGCCCTTATCAAGGCGGGCGCCGATGTCCTGTGCATCGACTCATCCGAGGGCTTCTCATGCTGGCAGAAAAAGACCATTGACTTCATCCGTGAAAGATACGGCGACAGCGTAAAGGTCGGCGCGGGCAATGTCGTTGACCGCGATGGTTTCCTGTTCCTCGCCGAGGCAGGCGCTGACTTCGTAAAGGTCGGCATCGGCGGCGGCTCCATATGCATAACGCGTGAGACGAAGGGCATCGGACGCGGTCAGGCGACGGCGCTCATCGAGGTCGCGGCAGCGCGCGACGAGTATTTTGAGAAAACCGGCATTTATGTCCCCATCTGCTCCGACGGCGGACTTGTGCACGATTATCATATGACCCTTGCTCTTGCCATGGGCGCGGATTTCCTCATGATGGGAAGATACTTTGCCCGCTTTGACGAAAGTCCCACCGCCAAGCTCATCGTGAACGGCAGCTATGTCAAGGAATACTGGGGCGAGGGCTCGAACAGAGCGCGCAACTGGCAGCGCTATGACCTCGGCGGTCAGAGCAAGCTCAGCTTTGAGGAGGGCGTCGACTCGTATGTCACCTATGCCGGACCTCTGCACGACAATCTTGAAAAGAGCGTCTATAAAATAAAGTCCACCATGTGCAACTG
>CAVHZB010000088.1:0-10850 GCA_963640555.1 Phascolarctobacterium succinatutens | reverse complement strand
GCATATGAAGCTTGAGAAAAATGAGATTGATCTGCTGCTAAAAACAAGTCTGTTCAGCATGGTACCTGCCGATATGCTGATCAGGATAGCCGCGTCACCGTATTGTGAGGTCAGAGCCTTCAAAAAAGGAGAGATCGTTTACGGAACGACTGAATTTTCCCGCAGCCTCGGCATAGTCCTTTCCGGTGAACTGAGGGTAACAAAAAATAATGCCGACGGTCATGCCATGCTTATGAGCACACTCACGCAGGGAGCGCTGTTCGGCGCCGCCGCAATGTTCAATGATGAGTCCGAGTATGCGACCGATATCACGGCGCTTACGGAAAGCCGGATAGTTTTCCTGACGCAGGAGCTCATGCAGCGCATGATCCGCCGTGAGCCGCGCATAGCGGAAAACTATATCAGATACCTGTCCGGCAGGATACTGTTCCTCAATAAAAAGATGTATTTTCTCACCGCCGGCACTGCGGAGCAGCGCTTGAGCAGCTTCTTGCTGGACAATGTGCCGCAGGGGAGACCGTGCGAGCTGCCGATGCCGATAAATAAGCTCGCTGGAGCGCTGAATATCTCAAGAGCGTCGCTTTATCGCGCATTTGACACGCTCATCCGGAGTGGGGCCATTGAAAAGGGCGGTAAGACGATTTGTATAAACGATGCCGAGAGGCTGAAAAAATATATGAGGTGATAATATGATGAAAAGAGCAATATCCTTTGTGCTTGCGGCTTTGATGCTCGTATGCCTGCTTACCGGATGCACGAGCGGCACACCCGAGGCCGCCGAGACTCCCGCCGTCAGCGAAGAGCCGACGACCATCCGTGTCGGTGCGATGACGGGTCCAACCGCCATGGGCATGGTAAAGCTCATGGACGACAGTGATAACGGAAATTCTGCAAATAAATACGAATTTTCGCTCCAGAGCGAGGCAACGGCGTTTGCCCCCGCGCTAACAAAGGGCGAGATCGACATTGCTGCGGTGCCTGCAAACCTTGCGTCCGTTATATACAATAACACTGACGGCGGTATAAAGGTGCTTGCGGTCAATGCTACCGGCGTCCTGTACATCGTTGAGCGCGGTGAGAGCATAAACAGCTTTGCCGACCTTGCCGGAAAGAAGCTCTACGCCACCGGTGAGGGGGCAACTCCTGAGTTTGCGCTTAGGTATCTGCTCAAGGTAAACGGTCTTGAGGGAGACAAAGCGCCCGAGATACAGTGGTGCGCCGATACGACCGAGGCGCTGTCATACATAAGCAATGACGCAA
Source organism: Phascolarctobacterium succinatutens (assembly GCA_963640555.1). Classification (GTDB taxonomy): domain Bacteria; phylum Bacillota; class Clostridia; order Oscillospirales; family Oscillospiraceae; genus F23-B02. Next base: position 9,590 of record CAVHZB010000088.1, on the reverse strand, counting down.
ACGCCGTGGCTATGCTGCCTCAGCCGTTTGTGACGGCGGCTCAGTCAAAGGTCAGCGATCTGCGCATAGCCATAAACCTCAATGAGCAGTGGCAGGCTGCAAACGACGGCGCGTCCATGGCGACCGGCGTTCTGGTCGTGCGCACCGAGTTTGCCGAGAAATATCCGCAGCAGCTCAAAAAATTCATGGAGGAGTATGCGGCCTCCGTTAAGTATGTAAACGAGAACACCGAGCAGGCGGCTCAGCTCATAGGTGGGTACGAGATAGTCAAGGCTCCCATTGCTCAGAAGGCTCTGCCTTACTGCAATATCTGCTGCCTCACCGGCGATGAGCTCAAGGAGTGCCTCGGCGGATATCTTTCCGTACTTTATGAGATGAATCCGCAGTCTGTCGGCGGCAAGCTGCCCGACGACGGTCTATATTATGCCGAAAGCTAAAAGCCGGGCAGGTAAGGCGGCTGCCGTATTGTTTGCGCTGCTGCTCTGGCAGCTCGCCGCAATGGCGGTAGACCAGAGTATACTGCTTGTATCGCCCATAGCTGTGGCTGTAAGGCTCACTACGATATGGCAGGTGCAGGGCTTTGCATCCTCGATATGGTTCAGCTTTTACCACATAGCCGGGGGATTTCTGATAGCTCTTGCAGCAGGTATACTGCTTGCATCGCTTGCCGGAAGATTCCCGTGGGTCGAAACGGCGCTATGGCCGTTCATGATAACGGTAAAAACCGTGCCGGTCGCTTCATTCGTGGTGATATGCCTTATCTGGCTTTCCGCGCAGAACCTTTCCGTTTTTATATCATTTCTCATCGTTCTTCCCGTCGTTTACGGCAATATTCTTGAGGGCATAAAGGCCGAGGATCGAAAAATGCTCGAGGTTGCATCGGTTTTTCGGATGCCGTTTGCAAAAAAGCTGCTGTATATCCATATGCCGCAGCTGAAGCCGTTTATTCTGTCGGCGTGTACAACAGCTCTCGGAATGTCGTGGAAGGCTGGCGTTGCGGCGGAGATAATCGGAACGCCCGACGGTTCGATAGGAAAGCAGCTATACTATGCCAAGATATATCTCGATACCGATGACCTGCTGTGCTGGACGGTTATAATAGTCGTAGTGAGCGTGCTGTTTGAAAAGCTGTTTATGCTTGCCCTGCGCTCGTTCTACCGCAGATTGGAGCGTGGCTGATGGAGCTTAAAAACATATGCAAGGCGTACGGAAGCAATGTTGTTTTGAAAAATGTCAGCTTTGTCATCCGGAAGGGGAGCAGGACCGTCATAACCGCGCCGTCCGGCAGCGGAAAAACGACTCTGCTCCGTATAATGATGGGACTTGAAAAACCGGATAGCGGCGAGGTGACCGGCAGACCCGCAAAGCAGGCGGCTGTGTTTCAGGAGGACAGGCTTCCGGATGAATTTACTCCCGTAAACTGTGTTATAATGACCTGCGGCCGCGGTGTCGGCAGGCAGACCGTTACGGAACACCTTGAGATGGTCGGACTTAAAGGGCACACGGATAAGCCGGTAATGCAGCTCTCCGGCGGTATGCGCCGCCGCGTTGCGATAGTGCGTGCGGTGCTCGGTGAGTCGGAGATGATATATTTTGACGAGCCGTTCACCGGACTTGATAATGACACAAAAATGCTTGTTATCGACTATATTGACCGCTATACAAAGGGTAAAACGCTCGTTTTTGTCAGTCACAGTCCAGGGGACGAAAAGCTGTTAAATGCAGAAAAACTCCGTATCTGAACGATACGGAGTTAATTTTTGCATAAAAGCGCCTGCCGGCAAGAAGGACAAAAAACCGGCAGGCATAAAAACTGATCGGTGGGCTCAGTTTTCCTCTTTTTTATTGCGCTTGGTCAGCAGCAGGACGATGCCGCACAGTGCGGCTGCGCCGATTCCGGCATACAGCCAGACATTGAAGTCGTCGCCCGTTTTCGGGTCGGTGGACTCAATGGGAAACTCCTCGACCTTGAACTGCCAGTCGAGATAGCCGACCGCCTCCTGGAACTCGTTGTCCATCTCGAGCGGAACGCTCAGCGTTACATCGAGCATGACATCGGCGCCCGAGTAGAATGTGCCGAGGCACACCCAATCCTCAAGGGTCGCCTTCTGGTCGGAGGGCGCGTCGAACAGAACGGACTTGCCGTCCTGCCTGACGGTGAGGTTCATCTGACTGAGAAACTCCTTGGACGCCTCGTGCCCGCCGAGTGCGCGCATGTAGATCTTTACCTTGACCTTGTTGCCCGCATCGTTTTTTACCTGAATCTGCTGAGTCAGCTCATCGCCGGGCATAACGCCCTTGAAGTTTTCAAAAAGGTCGGTGGGCGAATAGCTGCTGCCGGGGGCGAAAACGAACTTCTCCGCCTGCCCCTCGTAGCTCACCGAGGACGCGAACGCCGCCGGTGCAAGCCCTACGCACAGCGCCAGCACCATGATAAAAGCAAGAACTTTCTTTTTCATGTCCGCTCACCTCACTTGCTTATTCTGCCGTCGGTATCGACCGTAACGCCCCACGCCTCGATAACTGCATCCTTGGGCGTTGCCTGAATGCCCTGCGCGACTATCTCAACATGGAGAGTGTAGCCGTCCGAGGGAGCATTGCCGATGACCTTGCACTCGTCAATAAGATTTTCCGTTTTTCCGCCGGCTGCGACCACGGAGGTCCAGTAGTAGTAACCGTCGCTGCCGCTTATCCAGCCGCTCGCGCTGCGGGTGAGGGTATAATCCTCACCCAAAACGGGAGCTTCGCCGTATACATTGCCGCTTGCATCCTGCCATGTAACTGCGATGGCTGCGCGGATATACGCACCGGTGTTGCTGTCATTTTTGACAAAAACATCTTTCTTGACTGTACCGCCGGGTGTGAAATCCTCCTCTACGGTCACTTTGACCTTGCCGGAAGTAAAAGAGTTATTTACGCTGTCTGACCTCATCGACATGATAGCCAGCGTAATGCCTGCCGCCACCGCAGCTATGAGAACAACGGCGATGACAGTCAGGAGGAGCTTTCTGCGTGAACTGCGATCAACACTATTATTCATTTCCGCTCACCTCCGTCATGCTGCGCCAAATTTGTTATCCTTGTAGAACTCGTCAGTCAGCCAACTGATGCTCTTCGGGATATTGTTGAACGAAACTTTTTCGATGCTGCCATTTACCAGCGTGCGCGATACCGGGTCCTTAGCCTCGTACTTCCACGACCAGCCGCCCTCGGTCACCGTGTACTGCTCGCCCACGGCAAGACCCTTTACGGTGACAGACTCACCGTTTTGCACCATGACGGTCAGACCGCTGCCGAGCCCCTTACCGGTCACGGTGAATATCGCGGTCTCTCCGGACTTCATGCCGGACTTGGAGATAACGAGATCGGTACGCTGGCGAATGAGCTCGCCTGCGATGTCAACATCTTTCTTCGGCATCTTGTCGGGCCACTCAACGCCGCCCTTAGCCCAGTTATCGAAGTCGTAGTAACCGGGCGCCTCGACGGTTTCTTTTGTCACCGCTTGGTTGTAGTAGTACTTTGTCGAGCCGCTTTCTTTATAGCTGCTGTCGTCGTCCTTAGTCACCACCCAAGTGAGCGTGTACTGGTTGCGGCTGAGGTAAACCTTCAGAACGGTGGAGCCGTCGCCGTTTATCGGCGCGCTTATCACATTGTTTTTGTTATCCCCATCGAAGGCGAACGCATCGTCGTCGCCGTCGGTTATCCAGTGCGCCGGACTGGTGTCAGCCGAAGCCGTGGAGCCGACCTGACCGCTGTCGTTTTCGGTGCGGTTGGGAGTGCTGCTGTAGCTGCCGTCAGTGTTCATGATGTAGCACTCAACGGTGTAGGAGGCAATGTCGGGCGCGTAAACTACATTCACGACCGCGGAGTTATTGACCTTCACAGTCACATCCGTGCTGACCTGAGTGCCCGCCTTATAGCCCTGCGGACGCTTGAAGTCCAGCTGACCGGACTCGTTGCCGTCGGGAACGACTATTTTATCGCCGACTATACCGGCTACCGTTGCACTGCCGAGGAAGTTACCCTCGCTCACGGAGTCCTTATAGTAGTTCACCGTGTATGTTGCCTGACGGCTGTAGTAGAAGATGATAACATTGTCCGCAAAGCTGTTGGTTATCGTGAGCTGCTTTGAGCTATCGCCGACGAGCTTTGTGTTTGTAATCTCAATGGCGTTTTCGGTAACGACCGCTCCGACCTCCTGCGCATCGCCGATCTTATCGGGAGCAGCCTTCTCGGTCGTACCCTCGTAGTAGTAATGCACGGTGTACTTGGGAAGCCACTTTGCGTATACAACGCCGTCGCTGTAGATCGGAGTCGTTTCAACATTATACTCCGTACCGGGGTCGCAGGTACGCGTGTAGTACCATCCGGCAAACTGATAGCCGTCGCGTGAGGGCTGCTCACCGTTGAGGTTTACGCAGCTTCCCTTGGAAACAGTGACCTTCTTCCAGACATTGCTCACATCGGGATCGTACGGGTCGTCATCGCTCGGAGCACTGCTCGCATCATTATCGAGGTAGTTCAGGTCGAAGGTGACGGTGGGGTCAACATTTCCGCCGCCTATATCTTTGATCTTCCAGATCGCGTACAGGTGGAGAGTGCCCTTATTGCCGGTGTTGAGCTTGACCTCTATCTGCTGATTGTCAAGATTATCATAGTACTTATCCGCGGTGTACAGTCCGTTGGGATCATCCGGATTGTGCTGCGGGTCGGTAGACCAGCCGACGAAGGTCGCGGTCTTTCCGAGCGCGGCAAACTTAGCTGTGGCATAGGGCTGAGTGCGCTTGGGAACAAGACCCTGAATGCCGAACCAGTAGCTTTGCTCATCTATTTTGAGCTTGGACTGGGTGTAGGGGATGTTCTTCACCCTGAAATCACTGCCGAGATTGGAGTGGTAGTACAGATAGAAGCTGTTGTCGCCTTTCTTTGTCTCCTTTTCGTAGACAAAGTTTATGCGTCCCTCGTCCTCGTATACGGGGATGTCCTCAAGCTCCCACTTCAGCGAGTGCTCCTGCCAGCCGCCCTTGATGGTGTAGGTCCAGTAGGAGGTTGTCCACTGATAGCCGTACTTCCATGTCTGACCGCCGACGCTGCTTCCGGAGGATGTCATGCTCGCGTCGTAGTAGACATTGTTCAGCGTTACGAAGTCGAGACCAACGCCGGATTTCTTGAACGGCACCTTGGTAACGCTGCCGTCGCTTTCCACATAGTCATAGTAGCTGAAATCGTAGTGCCCCTTGGTCTTGTCCTGGAAATAGGAGGTCTTGAAGCCGGTATAGCCGCTGTAGAAGCTATCCTCCGCGTTTCCGGTGCCTATGAGCATCGCGTGGGTATCGTCCTTGTACTTGCGCTCAACGGTTCCCTCAACGGTGCCGTTGCCTATAAGCCCGTACTTTGCGATGAGATACCAGTTGTGGTCGCTGTAGTAATCCTTGGATACCTCAACGCCGTAGATCATGCGGTTTGTCTGCCAATCGGAGGCGTAGACATAGCGGCCGTTTGACAAGCGGACATAGTAGTCCACCGCAAGCAGCGATTCCTCCACCGCACGGGCATAGTATGTCGTGTTCTTGTCGGTTTTACCATCAAGAACGGGATCAGTGCTCAAAAGCGTACCGGTCGGTCTGCCCTGTCTGTCGGTTGCATCGCTGTCATACCAGCCGATGAAGCGGTAGCCCTCCTCAACGACAGCCTCCATGCGGAACACCTCGTAGGAGTCGTAGGTGCCGGTTATCTGCTTGCCGGTGACATAGCGGTTGGTATCGTTGACATTGCCGTCGGTTATCTTGATTTCCGAAATGCCGCCTCTTTCGTCGGCGTAAGCGCCGTACTTGTCGCCGAGGGATGCCATGGACTGACCGGTCACCTTAACGGTCCAGCGTGCGTAGACCTCGGTGTCACCGTAGAGCTTGTTGTCGATCACATCGCCCCACTTTACGGCGCTGTCCTCGTTGCAGTCCTCGTCGTAGTACCAGCCGGCGAAGGTGTAGCCGTCGCGCTGGGGATCGGTGGGCTTATCGATGAGAGTGAGGTAGTACCCCTTGCTATAAGTTCGTGGTGTTCCATAGGTATCGTCGCCGTCTCTGCCGTCGTTCCAGTGGTAGGTGACGGTTATTTCATTGCTTTTCTTGTCCCAGATAGCGTACAGGCGCTTGGGAGTAATAATGGTATTTGCCGGTACCTCTATCTGACGGTTTTTGAAGTCCTCATTGCCGGTTATGGGCTTGTTGAACTTCTCCTGAGTCCAAATATCGGAGCTTGTTGTGTCGCTCGGGTCATGGAATCTGTTCGTAGACCAGCCGATAAAGGTGTAGCCGTTTCTGGTCGGGAGCATATCGTCTGTTGCCAGACCGCTGACCGTGAACCAGTAGCTATCGTATGCAAGGTCCTTTTCAGACTGCATTGATGGTATGTTGCTTACGCCGAGACCGTTCGCATAGTACTTGAGATAGAAGCTGTTTGTGCCCGGCTTGGGATCCTGCTTATAGACAAAGTTTATACGACCCTTGTCGAGAGGAACGGGGATGCCTTCCTTAAACGAGAGCGGGAAGGAGACGGGATGCTTTTTCTCTACCCAAGTTCTGTTTCTGAAATCCCAAGTCCAAGTCGAATAAGTCCACTGGTAGGCATACTTCCAAACCTGATCGTCTGCCTGATAGCGGACATAGCCAAGTGCGGCGATATCAAGACCAACACCGGCTTTCCAGAATGGAATTGCTTCGCCGTTGAGGTTATATGTACCGTAGTAGTATTTGCCGGTAGTACCGTAGTAGCTGTCGTTGGGGTTGTTCGTGCCGACAGCCATTGCGTTGGTATCGACCTCGTCGCCGAGTGTGCCGGTTATTGTAATATCGCGCTGTCTTGTTCCGTCGGAGATAAGACCGTGTCCGACGACGATATACCAGTTGCGGCCGTTCTCGTAGTTGTTGCTTATTCCGGCACCGGTCAGGTCGATCCGGTAGCTGTTCGGGTCACCGGTGATGCCGTATGCGCAGCCGTAAAGACCGTTGCCTGCGCGGTAGTAGCTGTCAATGTATAGAGGATTTGTTTTCACTGCCCGCGCATACAGCGTTACATCAGACTGCGATGTTACATTATAGGTGAAGCTCTTATCTGTGCTTGCAAGCTTTGTGCAGGCTGCATCGGTGTACCAGCCGACGAAGGTGTAGTTATCATCCACCGTTGCCGTTACGGTGGCGCCGCTGTTTACAAGGAACCTTGCGCTTGCCTGCGATTGACCGTCCACACTGCTCTTATAAAAGCCGCCCTTGACATTGATGCCGGTGATGCCCGCACCCTTGTTAACGCCGTAGCCGTCTTTCGCGGCAGCTGCGGTTATGTTAGCGGTCTTGGGATTGAGCGTTACAATATATGTGTTTCCACTTGTGGTTACACTAAGATCATACTGCGAGGTGTCGTAATTGCCGACGCTTATATCTACATTATTTCCACCATTCATCCCGCGATTGGGGAACAACACGCCGTTTTGCTGCCATTTTAATTCAGATTTATTTGTTTCAACATTGTAAACATACACCGCAATGTTTCGTGACTCGGTGCTGTTGAGGGCAACTTTAGATACCTGTTTTATTGAGCAATAACCGGTCTGAGCAACCGAATACGAAGCAAGGGGATAGGCAGTAACAGACATTTCGCTTTGCACTGTGTGCAGAACATAAGATACACTCATTATATCCACACAAGAGACAGTGTCTGGACGATATCTAAAGCTGCAGTCACTCCATGAAGTTATGTTGAACCAATATTTGCTTGATTCAAAACGAAGACCAATCGGATCGGCTGCATTATTCCATAGCTTGGTACAAACACCTTCTCTGTATGCAAACGAACCATCACTTGCAGACATTTTTACTCTCAGTTTATAGTTTCCGCCACTTGCCCAAGTGTAGTACCATACGCCTATATCGTAGTCTTTGTAAAGCGTACCGAGAATTTGATAATTTCCACCACCAATTCCGGTGTTTTCATCGGTTTCTTGTTGCCTGAGATTTGCATCCGTCACCCGCATCGCATACTGATGACCGTCGGAGAAGGTTATGGTGAGGGTCTCCTCGGTGTCGAACGCGGCAAGGGAGGTGAGCAGCCAGTCGCCGTCCTCCTGCCGCTCGGCGGAGAGCAGGGAGGGGTCGGAGAAAACTACGCTCACTGCGTCGAGTGCATTTTCGCTTATCTCAAGCTGAGCGAAAACCTCGGACAGCAGCACCGAGCTCATGCCCTCGATGCTGTAGGTCTTGTCGCCGTTGTGGAAATCGACGGTGAAGTAGAACTCCGAGAAGCTGTCGGTCTCAAAGGTGACGGTGCCGTCTTCCTTGACGGTGCAGTCGAGCACCTCGTACTGCGTGTAATCGTTCTCGTTATACAGGTGGTATACCTTAACGGTGCTGCCCGGCTTTGCAATGCCGCTGACGGAGACCGTTGTGGTCTCGTCCTTGTCGGCGTGTATATCAAAGCAGTAGGTCTCGCGGGAAACATCCGCCTCCGCGGCGGGGATGGCAAGTCCGTTCTCTATCTCGCTGACCTTGCTGTCCTCAACGACCTCGGCGGAAAGCTGCGTGTCCTCGGAATTTATGACGATATCGCCGTCGTTCAGCTCAACGGCTTCGATGGGCGCAGGCTCCGTCTTCTCAAGCAGAAGGCAGTCGGCTGCCTTTATATAGGTATACTCGCCGACGATGCTGTACCAGTCCTCGCCGGTAAGCCCGTACCACACGCTGCCGTCCTCGCCCGAGATCTCCTCGCTCACCGTTACGGGGGAGGGCAGGGACGCGACATCAAACGCCGCGCTGCTTTCGCCGTCAACGGCGCGGTACAGCGTTATCTGCTCCGAGGAAAACTCGACCTCGCAGCCGACGGCCTCGCTGCCGCCGGTCATCATGACAGTGCCCGCAGCGCCGATGCCGATGATAAGGCACAGCGAAAGGATAGCTATTATGATTTTCCTGTTCATGATGAAGCCTCCTCCTCGGGCCAACCTGCCGCACTGAGCACATCGGCGCCGTTATTTTCGCTCTGCACCGCGGATGCCGAAACATTCAGCGTAAAGTACTTTCCGAGATACTTATTATCGACATTGTTTATGTCGAAATAGACCTCGGAGAAAAGCTGCTCCGTGGTTTCGCCGCTCTGCAAAGCGCGGTAGTAATAGTAGTACCCGTCCTTCTCAAGCCAGCAGGAACGGTTGATGTCGATATCAAGGCAGTCGTCCGCCGTGAGCGCCTTGTCGCTCACGCCCTCGGTGAGCTTTATCCTCAGATAAAGCGGATGGTCGCCCGTGTTCTCCACCGTTACGATCTTGCTGACCGTGTCGCCGGGCATGACGATTATTCCCTCCTTGGGGAAGTCCTCGCCGCTGGCAGTTTTCTCGTGTATCTCAAGCTTGACATTGCCCGCCGTTATAACGTTGTGAGCGGTCTGCTCGCTCGTAAAGTAGGCGTATGTCCCGATCGAGAGAATGGCAAGAACAGCAATAACTCCGAATATGATTGCGAGCTTTCTCTTCATGTCATTCAAGCACCTCCTTAAACCAGAGTTATATATAAATTCAGTAAATACTGCATTTGGTTTACATA
>CAVHZB010000087.1:0-11278 GCA_963640555.1 Phascolarctobacterium succinatutens | reverse complement strand
ACTGGGTGAGGCTCAAATATGCTGCCATGAATCTGAAAAAGCTGGCAAATTGGAGCTGGGGCAGCTCCAATTTGCCGCTGTTTCAGCGACTTTTTTCAACAACATACGCAAGAACCACTGTTTTCGCTTTTTGAAAGCAGTGGTTCTTTGACAGGCTGAATAACGGGTGCAGTATGCCTGCACCCGTTATTCAGCTTACGATTATTACGATCACAGCAATATACAGATGAGTGTTCCTCTTCCTTCGTTCACAATGCGCTGCAATGTTTCCTGAAGCTTTGCTTTTGTATTGCCAGGCAGGCCGTCCAGCCTCTCGGAAATGGCGTTCTGTGCAATATCATACAGCGGCTGTCCGAAAATGTTTGACTCCCAAAGTCTGCTCATATCTCCGTCAAAGCCCTGCAGAAGAAAGCTTATTATATCACCCGAGGCGCCATCTCCGCCTATTGATGGAGTTACGACCGCCTCAACGCCGGTTTTTAGCATATGGATCGCCGGAGCTCTGGCTTTTAGCTTTACGGCGTACCTTCCTCCCTGCTTTACAAGCTGCGGCTCATCTATCTGCAGATCCTCCTGTCGCGGAACAACAACTCCGTACCCTGTCTGCCGGACAGATGCCAATGCATCCTTGACCTTATCATATTCAAGCTTTATTTCACTGAGCTCGCGCAGTACGCGTACAAGATCACCGTCATCCCGCACCTGTATTCCGGATTCATCGCTTATAAGCTTGTAATACAAAAGCCGCGGTAGGTCAATTGCAATATTTATGACGCCGCTGCCCATATCACTGCTTTCAATATACGCTGCATCTACTATGTCAAGCTGCATGATGTTGCCCAGCATCCTGCCGATATCGTTAACACATTCTATCTCATAGGCAGAACCGGCAAGGTGCTCAAACAGGCGTTTCTTTATTTCATTTTCGCAATCTATCGCTCCGAACCACTCCGGCAAGTCTATGGATAGCTGACACAGCGGGAACTGACCCAGGATCTTACGCATTATCTCCGTTATATTCTTTTCGTCCAGAACTTGGCAGTTGACGCTGATGCACGGTGCCGAATACTCCTCGGCAAGCTGTCGTTCAAGCTCTTTTGCGTGCTCTGAGTCCGGCGCTGCGCTGTTGAGAAGGATGACAAACGGTTTTCCTATCGCCTTTAGCTCGGTTATGACCCGCTTTTCAGGCTCAATATATGCCTCACGCTCAATGTCGCATATGCTGCCATCAGTGGTTATGACAAGCCCGATGGTAGAATGATCGCATATTACCTTGCGCGTACCTGATTCCGCTGCCTGCGTCATAGTGACCTCGTGGTCAAACCAAGGAGTCGTAACAAGTCTTTCACTGCCGTCCTCAAATCTGCCGGACGCACCCGCCACCATGTATCCTACACAGTCTACAAGTCTTACCATACAGGTTGTATCGTCGCCGAGTGATATCTCAACGGCATCCTCCGGCACAAATTTCGGCTCAGCCGTCATTATTGTGCGGCCTGAGCCGCTTTGCGGCAGCTCATCACGCGCCCTTTCTCTGGCATAGTCATCCTCGATGTTGGGAATAACAAGAGTTTCCATGAAGCGCTTTATAAATGTTGACTTACCGGTTCTTACCGGTCCTACTACACCTATCATTATTGCGCCGTTGGTTCTTGCAGAAATATCTTTGTAAATGTCCGAATTTGTCATATAAAAAACCTCCGCAGCCATCTCGTTTGTACGAGTCTATGTGCTGCGGAGGACAAATATTACGGTTTAAAAGAATTGAGCCGTTTGCCTGTGAATAGACGATATAAAGAAGTTTACATCCGGAAAACCGGTCCCCAGCTTCTCGGCAATAACCGGTACGACAACATTTTCGGTGCAGAAATGGTCAGCGTCTATAAGATTTATGCCAAGCTCCTTGGAATCCAAAAAGCAATTATACTTAACATCAGATGTGACATAGGTATCGCAGCCGGCTTTAACGGCGTCCATAAGGCTTCCGCCTCCGGAGCCGCCCATAACGGCGAGCCGCTTTACCGGTCTGCCGGCATAATGATAGCGCAATCCATTTGCTCCAAGCGCAGATTTGCACAGACCGAGAAATGCTTCAAAGTCCATCTCCGTCTCAAGCTCGCCGATGCGTCCGCATCCGACTGGCTTCCCGTCTGCATCCGTCCCGCACGCCTCAAGATAGTCCTCAGGGCTAGCAGACAGCGCAGCTATAAGTGCATCGTTAACGCCGCCCTCGGCAATATCGAGATTTGTATGCATACATATCGCAGAGATGTTGTTTTTTACGAGAGCCATTATCTTTCTGCCAACAAGATCATCGGCGGTAACGCTTTTTATACTGCCGAATATTATCGGATGGTGCGCTACTATCAGCTGAGCTCTGCGTTCTATTGCCTCTTGTATAACCTCATCAGTAATATCAAGCGCTATAAGGCATGTGTCAACATCCGCACACCCATCTCCGACTAAAAGTCCGACATTATCAAAATCCATTTTCAGCGACACCGGAGCAAATCCGTTAAGGTCGTCATATATCTGCTTTACGCTTGTCATAATACCGGTCCTCCATTTCTCTGAGCTCGCGTGCCATACCAAGCAGTATATCCCGCCACGCCGTAAGTGAATCGTCTCCCGAGCCGATTATCCCCTTAGCTGCTGACTCAAAGCGTTTTATATGCTTATCCGCAAGCGTTAAAAAGTGTTTCGATGAGCTTATATGCTCGTATTTTCCGATATAGAGCTCTGAGTCTTTATATCGGACGCTTTCACCCGGATGCGCGCATATTATCTGACATAGAACCCCGTTGTCCTCAATGATAATATCATCATTTATCGTAAAACTGTTATTTATAAGCCAATACCTGAGTATCTCCGGCTTCGTAACCGGATGCAGAATAAGACTGTAATCTTTTCTGCCGTTCCACTGCGGCAGATCATACAGTCCCCTGTCGAGTATACCCGTTATTGTATCACCGCCCATGCCGGCAACAACTATAGTGTCAATGCCTGAACCGTCAATACCGTCGAGCCCGTTGCAGAGGCAGAGCTCAACTTTCTCGGTATCGGTCTGCTCCAATCCGCGCCGTGCCTTTTCGAGCGGTGCGGCGTTAATATCGCCGGCCACTATGCGTCCCGTATAACCGCGCTGCCGAAGCAATATTGGAAGTATACCGTGATCTGTGCCTATATCCGCGACCCCCACTCCATGCCCGGCAAGTGAAGCAATTAATTTTAACCTGCTGCTCATAAAAAATCTCCATATACGACGAAAAGCCGGAAAAAACCGGCTTTTCGTTTAGCTGCATCTCTTACAGTGCCAGCAGGTATGCCTTGAGTTCAACAATGAACTCGTCAGGGTCTACACCATGTGCGGCACAAGCCTGTTCAAGGCTCTCGGAGGTTGCGAGAGCGCAGCCGAGACAATGCATTCCGAGGTCCTGAAATTTCGGCATTGCTTCAGGGAAGCTCTCAAGGATCTCAGAAATAATGCTTTCTCTGCCAATGTCCATAATTTTCAGCATTTCCATTGTTCATATCTCCAATCGTAATTTCTACAAAAAAGAACGGGACGCCTTGAGGACGCCCCACTCTATTCCTGCGGTTGATTTCCTCAGGCTTCTTCCTTCATCTTTGCAAAGCACTCGCTGCAATATACAGGACGGTCAGACTTGGGCTCAAAGGGAACCTTTGCCTCGCCACCGCAGGCTGCACAAACAGCGGTGAAGAACTCACGGGGACCACGAGCTGCATTTTTACGCGCATCGCGGCACGCCTTGCAGCGCTGGGGCTCATTCTGGAAGCCGCGCTCTGCATAGAACTCCTGCTCACCGGCGGAGAACACGAACTCCTGACCACACTCTTTGCAAACTAAGGTCTTGTCTTCGTACATTGTAAATCCTCTCTTTTGAAAACTCGCCTGTCGGCTTTTATATGCGTCAGCTATTTGCTGATTTCGCCTGATTAAGCATCTGCGCCGTTTTGCGCCTTATCCTTTGTATCGCGTTATCAACCGCTTTGTCGCTTTTACCGATCGACTTTGCTATCTCTTTATAGCTCAAACCGTCAAGATACAACGCCAACACCGCCTTCTCAAACTTTGAAAGCGAGTCGACTAAGGACAAATATAACTGTTCTGTGTACTTTTTGTTCTCTCTTGCCAGAACCTGCTCTTCAGGAGATTTCTGAAAATAGTCAGCACATACCGATGCCGGGGTCTGGGATTCATCCGAGAGTATTGACTCTAAAGGTACGCCATTGTTAAGCGGATCATGCTTTAGGCTGGAAGCTGATTTTACCGCTGATCTCAATCTGTTTCTGATGCACCATTCGGCAAATGTCCGGAACGACGCATTATGCATCGGCTCATACTGTCTGATCGCAGACAGCAGACCGAACATGCCCTCCTGAATAAGATCTTCACTTTCTCCGCCTGCAAGAAACAGCGGCCGCGCGCAAATCCTAACCAAACGCATGTACCGCGAGACGAGCTCTTCCTCGGCGCATCTGTCACCTTTGAGAGAAAGCTCCTGCAGATCAGTATCTTCTAAATCAGCGTATCTACTCATATAAAATCACTGTTACTTCCAACTATACTATCATAGTATATCTCATTTTTGTTGAAAGTCAATAGATATATGGCAGAAAATCTCTTGATTTTCATACGAATATGAGCTTTCAGCAGTCGATTTCCTGCTGCCCGAGCCGTTCTATGCCCAAATACTCATATGTTTTTCTCGTCACGCAGCGACCGCGCGGCGTTCTGGTCAAAAAGCCCTGCTGCAGAAGATACGGCTCGTAAACATCTTCAAGTGTAACCGAGTCCTCATTTATGGTTGCCGCAAGCGTTTCAAGTCCCACGGGTCCACCGTTATAAAACTCGACTATACTTCTCAGCATACGCCTGTCAAGTGCGTCAAGTCCGCTTTTGTCTACCTCCAGACGGGAAAGCGCCATATCTGCAACCTCTTTTGTGATAACGCCGTCCGCCCTCACCTGTGCAAAATCGCGTACCCGTCGCAGCATTCTGTTGGCTATTCTCGGTGTTCCTCTTGACCTTGAGGCAATTTCGATTGCACCGTCACGGTCAATTTCAATGCCGAGAATGTCAGCCGAGCGCTCAACTATCCTTCGCAGCTCGTCGACCGTATACAGCTCGAGTCTGAGCGTGACACCGAATCTGTCGCGCAGCGGTGCCGTTAGCTGGCCGGAGCGGGTGGTGGCTCCGATGAGGGTAAACTTCGGGAGCTCAAGATGCAGCGAATTTGCAGACGGACCTTTGCCGAGGATTATATCAATAGCATAATCCTCCATTGCAGGATAGAGTATCTCCTCATAGGCTCGATTCAGCCTGTGTATCTCATCAACAAACAGAATATCTCCCTCATTGAGATTTGTCAGCATGGCTACAAGATCGCCTGGCCGTTCTATTGCAGGACCGGAGGTAATGCGCATATTCACGCCCATCTCATTTGCAATAACTGCGGCGAGAGTAGTTTTGCCGAGACCCGGAGGTCCATGCAGCAGAACATGGTCAAGCGGCTCGTTCCTAAACCTTGCAGCATCAATGAAAACGCTGAGATTATCCTTTGCTTTCTCCTGACCTATATATTCAATGAGAGTTTTCGGCCGCAGACTTCCCTCTCCTGCATCCTCCGGCAATACCGATGAGCTCGTAACTACCGGTACATTCTCCAGACCATCGGAAAAATTAATGCTCATCCTCTACCTCCGTCATGCAAGATTCTTCAAAGCGGTCTTGACTATTTGTTCTGTGCTCATGTCTGCAATGTCAAGCTTTTTTATAGCTGCATTTATCTCGGCAGCACCATAGCCGAGCACCATGAGCGCCGCGATCGCATCACTTTTATTTGTGCCGGCTTCGGCAGACAGCACCGCGGCGGCAGGCAACTCAACCGAGGCTCTGCCCATTTCCTTGGAAACCTTGTCCTTTAGCTCAAGTATTACGCGCTGAGCTATCTTTTTGCCGACTCCCTGTGCCGCTGATATCGCCTTATCATCGCCGTTCATTATCGCCAGTGCGAGACCTTCCGGCGTTATTGCACATAAAATTGCCTGAGCGGCCTTAGGTCCTATCCCGGATACGGTCAGAAGCATCTCAAAGCAGCGCTTCTCGCTCATCGTTGAAAATCCGAACAGCTCAAAACAGTCCTCTTTTATATACTCGGATATGTAAAGCTTGGCTTTCTCATTTATCCTGAGGCTCGAGAGCGTACCGGCAGTGGTATTGACGGCATACCCCACTCCCCCGCAGTCGATCACCGCGAGGTTTATGTCGATGTCTGTAACTGTTCCGTTTAAATGGTAGAGCATATTCCCTCATTCTCCTTTCGGCTGAGCAGTGAGCTTGAGCTCCTTGCATGGCATATTGCAAGGGCCACTGCGTCAGCTGCGTCGTCCGGCTTCGGTGCAGACGGCAAATTAAGTATTCTCCGAACCATGTCAATGACCTGATTTTTCTCGGCTCTGCCATATCCGACGACCGCTTGCTTCACCTGAAGCGGCGTATACTCAAAAACCGCAACTCCGGCACGGTATGCCGCCAGCAGGATCACGCCTCTGGCATGGGCAACCGAAATTCCGGTGGTGATATTCGTATTGAAAAACAGCTCCTCTACCGACATCACATCCGGAGAAAAGGTGGAAAAAAGCTCGTTCATATCACAGAATATTCTGTCAAGACGGCTCGAAAGCGAGGTGTGAGCCGGTGTGGAAATCACACCGCAGGTCACGAGCCGCATTTTAGTCTTATCGGTATCAACGACCGAAAAGCCGACTGTAGCAAGTCCGGGGTCGATGCCCAGAATACGCAATTTGATCACATCCTATCATCGTATTTTACCATAAGACCGTCTCCATTACAACAGCAAAACTCAGCTCTCGGCTTTTATGCATCGTCAAGCTGAATTTGTAAAATTTCATTAATATCATTGCTATATTTAGGCACTTATACTATACTGCTGATGTAACTTTTTATCGGAGGATACTATGAAAGGCTCAATCAAAGATAAGGTATTCAGTTATATGTTCGACACGCTGTGCAGATACAGGCGCGATGACCTCTGCCGTGCAGTCAATGCCATGCAGCGCGGTGCAGAAAGAGGAAGCAAGGCTGCCGTTCTGAAAGAATGGTTCAAGAAAATGACCGGAGAAACGGCCGAGCTTACACAGCAGCAGCTTGATGATATCAGAACCGCATGGAGCGATATATGGGATACAGGTCTTGTCGATCCGCTTTGGGTACAGGTGTACAGCGACAAAACCGGGATATACAGTCCCGAATATGTAGGCAGCGATATACATTACTATAATGTCGAGTGGAGCAAAATAGACCACGATTATCTGCGCGCTTTCTTGGATAAGAACTATATGGATGTGCTCCTGCCGTGCGTAAAGCATCCTGTAACTCTGATCCGCAAGGTGCACGGTCTATATCTTAACGACGACTTTTCTCCTATGACAAAGCAGGAGGCGGTCGATAAGCTGTATGATAGCCTCGACCCCGGCATCGTTGTAAAAATAAGCCGCGCGAGCAGCGGAGGAAAGGGCGTTAGATTTCTTGGCACCGGCAGCTCGAGGGATGATATTTCTCAGTCTCTCGATGTAGATCCGGACATTGCGGTGCAGCTCGTTATGAAGCAGCACCCGGAGATGGCAAAGATGAACGCCTCGTCTGTCAACACGATCCGTATAATATGCATAATGCTCGATGGGGAGTCCATTCCCCTGTCCGCAGTCGTGAGGATAGGAAACAGCGGCAGCCGTGTTGACAATTTCAGCAGCGGCGGTGTCGGCTGCGGTGTCAGACCGGATGGACACCTCAATAGCTGCGGTTACACACAGAAGGGCGAGAGATATGATGTTCACCCGAACGGCTTTATTTTCAGCGATGGCTTTGTGCCCAACTTTGATAAGGCTCTTGAGGCGGTCAAGCGCTGCCATATGCGCGTCCCGATGTTTGGAGTAGCTTCATGGGATATTGCGATAGATGAGGACGGAGAGCCTGTACTAATTGAATACAATGTCGGCGGAGCGGGCATAGATATACACCAGTATAATAATGGTCCGCTTTACGGTAAATACAAGGATCGTATAATATCCGACGCATTTAAAAATTATGCCCTGAGAAGTGCCGTACTCGACTTTAACTATTCTATTGCGCACGGCTCGGTAACCCTCTCATCCGGCAGCAAGAGCGTTTCCAGGCTTGTCATACCTGCGTCCATAGAAGGAAAACCCGTTCGAGTGATCGCGGACAGCACATTTAAAGACAGTGCAACGCTGACCGAGCTTGTTGTAGATGCCCGGCTTGACGAGATCGGTTATCTCGCCTTTTATCATTGCAGGAACTTGAAGCACATTGAGCTCAGGTTCCCCGTGAAGACCATATCGCGCTCTGCATTCAACCGCTGCACTGCACTTGAAAGTCTCACTCTGCCTGAGGGCTGTGAAAAGATATGCACATACGCCTTCCGCACATGCAAGGCGCTCCGGAAAATAACTATACCGGAATCAGTTGGCGTTATTGAGCCTGATGCGTTTCTTGAGTCGCCCAATGTTGTTATATACTGCAAAAAAGGAAGCGCAGCAGAACGCTACGCTATCGAAAACAAACTTAAATACAAAACCTGATAATTATAAAACTGCTGTCGTTGTCTGACGGCAGCAGTTTTATATATCAAGCATTGTGAGCTCTTGGATGTGCCTTATTGTAGACATCCTTGAGCTGTTTTTTTACAAGCTGAGAATATATCTGTGTTGAGGATATATCCGAATGACCGAGCATCTCCTGTATTGAGCGCAGATCGGCACCGTTTTCAAGCAGATGTGCGGCAAACGAGTGGCGAAGTGTATGCGGTGTTATCGTTTTCTCAATATGAGCTTTCTGCTGATAAGATTTAATTATCTTCCAAAAGCCCTGACGCGACATTCTTTCTCCGCTGACATTGACAAACAGAGCCTGTTCACCGGGCAACGCTATCATTTGCGGACGGACAAACTCTATGTATTCCGCAAGCGCTTTGATAGCGGTCGAATAAAGTGGTATAAGACGCTCCTTGTCTTTACTGATGCACCGTACAACACCTGCGGATGTATTGACATCGCTGAGATTGAGCGCTATAAGCTCGCTTACCCTTATGCCCGTTGCATATAGAAGCTCGAGCATCGCCCTGTCTCTATACCCCTTTGCATCCGTGCATGAGGGCTGCTCTAAAAGCAGCTCCACTTCTTTGCTGGTGAGTATCTGAGGGAGCTTATGCGTTGTTTTATCCGGCGTGAGCTTACCGGTCGGATTTTCAGCCACAACTCCGTTATCAACAAGTACGCCGTAAAGGCACTTTATCGACGCTATCGCCCTGGATACCGTTGCAACCGATTTGCCGTTGCCCTTGAGCCATTCGATATAATCATGGAGCTCATCCTCCGCGGCGCTGTCGATGGAGGCCTCGGTATGAACATCCAAATAGTCTCCGAGCTGCCGGACATCGCGCATATATGAGCTGAGGGTATTCTGTGAACACTTCTTGACCTCTACAAGATATTTATTAAACATCTCAAGACATTCCGAATTTTTCATCAGTACCCTCCTTTCTATAAGGTCTGCAAAATATCTACAGGCAAAAGAATCCTGCAGCGGCAACGGCTGCTCCTGACAGAACTACGGCTGCAGAAAAAAACAGCACAGAATTTCTGGCGCACCGGTCGTTCCTCAGCAGAATTTTAAGACGAGCGGAGATCATAAGCGCGTTATACGGCACATACACGAATGCCAACACGCACACAAAGCAAAACACGGTAAATTTCAAAAATTCTGTCGAAAACGGTATAGTCTGTTCATAAAGGTGCGACATAAAGCACATCGCAGTACCGCTGAAAATGCTGAGCACTGCGACAGCCACAGGCGCATATGCCATTACGGCAGCTGCGGCTTCGAACGCGAGCAGGACTGCGCAGGAAAAAAACACAAGTGAACGACTACCGGCTCCAAGCTCACCGGCAATAAAGTTAACATTAGCATTGATCGTGCTGAAAACGAGGAAACAGCTCAGAGCTCCAAAAGCAAAGCAAGCACATACGAGTACCAACCGTGCGTCAAAAGCCCCTCGTTTCCCGAAATTATTATTAGATTTTTGCCTATCCATAAGCCTCCTAAATCATCGCTGCAGGATGGAGAATAACTCACGGATTTACATAATTTCTGCGTAAGGACAATATAATACAATTTTTGAATGTAATCAAGGCTTTTTGAAAAATTACATCATTTTTGTTGATTATGTCAATATATTATGTTAACAGCGTTATGTAAACCGCAGTACCGGACTGAGGCGCAGCCGTTATCTTTCTGCACTTCAGACGCAATATTTTGTCATTGTCTACTGTAATATTCACTATATATAGGTTATCGCTCTGCATTATGTTAACCTAACTGCACATATACTCTAAGTAATCTTATCTTTTGATTTTGCTGTCTTTGCGAAACTTTTTGTTACCTTTGCATAAATTGACCGTGCTGCCTATCGCGCCGCAAACGATCGAAATGATAATTATTTCAAAAATTTTTATCCAATCGACCTCAGTCGGATAGGCTGCGAGCGGAACTGCGGCCAATATCGCCGCATAGCCTGCTCCTGTAACTGCACCGCCAATAAGGCGTTTTTGCACTCTGCCGGCGTTAGCCAGAGCTCCGCCTAATGCCGAGCTTATCGCAATTGCGATGCTTATTACGATATCGGCATTTTCCTGAGTGCACTTTCCGTTTTTAACAAGCACTGCATATGCTCCGCACAGTATCGCCGACATCACAAGTGCTGCTATTATCCCCGTAGTTGTCCTTCCCTTTCCACTGCTTTTGCTTGAAGACATAATAATACCCCCGACTGATGATGTTTGTACATCATATTAGTCGGGGGATATTTTAATGCAGGTAAATTATTTTTTCTCTTTTTCCTTCGCCTCGGCAGCCTCTGCTCTCACATTGGTACCGATCGCCCACTTCTTGAGCTGAACGCGAACCTTATCTTCGCTGGTCTCGATGGTGATATCATCCTCGGTGACATGTACGATCGTTCCCATAATACCGCCTATGGTGACTATTTCATCGCCAACACTGAGCGCATTGCGCATGGCTTCGATCTTCTTCTGCTTTTTCTTTTCAGGTCTTATCATAAAGAACCACATCAAGACGAAAAATACGAGAAGAAGAATGATCATAGATGTAGAACTGCCGCCTGCTGTTGCTGCTTCTGCTAAAAACATAGTGTGC
>CAVHZB010000086.1:0-11361 GCA_963640555.1 Phascolarctobacterium succinatutens | reverse complement strand
ACGCCGAGGGCACGAGCGAAAAACGCGCCATGGGCTTTCTGCTCGACGGCAAGGCGAGCGCCGTTTGGGGAACGCACACCCATGTTCAGACCTCGGATGCGGAGGTACTGCCAAACGGCACCGGATATATAACCGACCTCGGCATGACGGGTGCCGTAAACTCCGTTATCGGCATTGAGCCCGAGCAGTCCATCGGAAAGTTTTTCGGAGATCCTCCTCGCAGATATGACTCCGCCAAGGGTCCGGCAAAGCTTGAGGGCTGCATATTCGAGATAGACTCCGAGACCGGCAGGTGTATCTCCGCGGAAGGAGTAAGATTCAAATGAACGAGATAAAATTGCTTCACGCGGCGGATCTTCACCTCGACTCGCCGTTTGAGGGGCTGGGCGCGCAGAAGGCCGCCCAAAGGCGTGCCGAGCAGAGGCAGCTTCTTTACGGTATTGCAAATCTCGCCGAAAGCGAGGGTGTGCAGATGGTACTGCTCGCCGGTGATCTGCTCGATTCGGACAGCGCTTATGCCGAGACCGCCGAGGATATTGCGCGGGCATTCGGAGCTCTCGGCATACCGGTCATAATTTCCCCGGGAAACCACGATTTTTACTCTGAGAGATCGCCCTACGCGCGCGTCAGGTTTCCCGAAAACATCCACATATTCAAAAGTTCCGTGCCCGAGAGCATCACACCGATACAGGGTGTGAGAGTATGGGGCGCGGCATTCCGTGACCGCTACAGCAGCGGGATGCTCCGGGGCTTCCAGCCGCCCAAGGTCGACGGCGTCAGAGATATCATGTGCATCCACGGTCAGGTAGACACGGCATCGGCTTATAACCCCATCACCGAGGCTGAGATAGCGGCATCGGGCATGGACTACATTGCGCTCGGTCATGTCCATTCCGGCAGCGGTCTCAGGAAAGCCGGAAGCACCTACTATGCATGGCCCGGCTGCCCCGAGGGGCGCGGCTTTGACGAAACCGGAGACAAGCAGGTATATATAGTAACTCTCGGCAGCGGATGCAGCATAAAAAGCGTTTCGATCGCATACCGCAGATACGAGATACTGATCGCGGAGCTCAGCTCGGATGATGCCGTTGCGGACATTGAACGCGTCCTGCCGCAGGGCACTGAGAATGATATATATCGTATCATTCTCCGCGGTGAGACCTCCTTCGCTCCGGATCTCGGCAGCATTGAAAATGCGCTCGCGGGGAAATTTTTCGCGCTCCAGCTTCGTGACGAGACTACGCTCAGACGCGATCTGTGGGAAAGTGCCGGTGAGGATAATCTGCGCGGTCAGTTTCTTATAAGGCTCAAAAAGATGTTTGACGCGGCTGAAGCGCCGGCGGAGCGCGAGCGTATAACGCAGGCTGCACGCTGGGGTCTCGCCGCGCTGGAAAACCGTGAGGAGGTGGTTTCACATGGTGATAAATAAGCTCGATGCCACCTTCGGGAAGCTCGACGGTCAGGTGCTCACGCTCACGCCGGGTCTCAATGTCATATCCGCTCCGAACGAGAGCGGCAAAAGCACATGGTGCGCATTTATCCGCGCAATGCTGTACGGCATAGACAGCTCCGAGCGCCAGCGGGCGGGCTATATGCCGGACAAGGTGCGATATGCTCCGTGGTCGGGCACTGCGATGCGCGGCAGCATGGAGCTCAGTCTCGGCGATAAGCAGATAACGCTCGTGCGCACGAGCAAAACACCGTCGGCGCCGATGCGCGAGTTTTCGGCGGTGTATACCGGGACCAATGTGCCCGTCGAAGGGCTCACGGCTCTTAACGCCGGTCAGATGCTCACCGGCGTCGAGCGCGATGTTTTCCGCCGCAGTGCATTCATCGAGCAGGGCAAGGTCGCCGTGACGCACAGTTCAGAGCTTGAAAAACGCATAAGCGCAATAGTCACCAGCGGTGACGAGGACTATTCCTACACGGAGGCCGACGAGCGCCTGCGTCAGTGGCAGCGCAAGCGCCGGTTCAACCGCCGCGGCAGGCTTCCCGAGCTTGAGGACGAGCTTTCGCACAAGAAAGCGCTCATGTCCGAGCTCGGCAGTATAGCCGACCGGCGCGAGAGCCTGACGCGAGAGCTGGGCGAAGCGAAAGCCAAGTGCGAAAGCCTTGAAGCCGAGATGACCGAAAGCCGGAAGGCCGTGCGCAAGGAAGCGCTCAGCAGCCTTGCAGGTGCCAGAGGCGAGGTAAGCTCGGCAAGTGAGCGGCACGATGCCGCGGTGCGCAGGCGCGAGCAGTGCCGCAGTGCGCTCCGGCAGAGCGTTATAGGCGAGCGTCAGCCCGACGAGGTAAAGACCGAGAGCCGCGCGGATATCGAAAAAGCCGAATCGCTCAGAGTGGAAGCCGCCCAAAAGGGTTCTGCCGCCGGTGCGATAATATTCATGATTCTTGCGATAGCCGCCGCCGTGCTCGGCGTGATTTTGCCGGCATACGGAGTCTACGCGTTCTGCGCCGCAGGAGTCTTCGCCATAGCCGCGATCATACTGTTTGTCCGGCTTTCAAGGAGGAGGACTGCTGCGCACGATGCCGAAAGGCAGCTCAGGCAGCTGCTTTCCAAGTACAAAGCCGAGTCCGAGGACGGCATATCCGCCTGTGTTGAGGAATATGAACGACTGTATGCGCAGCTCCAGGCAGCACTGGAGAGCGAAAAGCTCGCCGCAGCAAGGCTTTCAGAAGCACGCGCAAGGCAGGAGCAGGCCGAGAGCCGCACACTTTCCGAGCTTGATTTCACCTCCGGCGACAATCGCGCGGCGCAGCTCACGCGGCAGCTTTCCGATACCCGCGCACTGTGCAGCCGTCTTGCACAGCAGGCAGCGGAGCTCAACGGGCGTCTCGCGGCAATGGGCGATCCCATGGTCCTCGGCTCGGAGATACGCGATATGGAGGGCGAGTATGCCGCCATATCCGGCGAGTATGACGCGATAGCGCTGGCCGTCGAAACTCTCAAGGCCGCCGACGAGGATATACAGAGCCGCTTTGCTCCGGCGCTCGGCAGGCTCGCAGCGGAATACATGCAGGAAATGACCGGCGGCAAATACGACACCGTAATGCTCAACCGTGATTTCTCCGCTGCCGTGCGCGAAAGCGGCGACAGTGTGCCGAGAAAGGCCGATTACCTCAGCGCCGGAACGCTCGATCTGCTGTATCTGGCGGTGCGCCTTGCCGTGTGCAGTCTGGCGCTGCCGGAGGGCGCAAGCTGCCCGCTGATCATAGACGACACGCTTGTAAATCTTGATGAGCAGCGCGCACGTCAGGCAATGGGACTTCTCGAAAAGATTTCTGCCGAAAGGCAGGTCATTCTCTTTACCTGCAAATAAAAGAACACATTCCCCCGCAGGCAGTGCCTGCGGGGGAATACTGTACATTGTCTGCTTTTCGCTCGTTATTTGAATATGATGCCGTTTTTTTCGGATGCTTTCAGCAGCGTTATCGCAGCTACGAGCACCAGCGCCTCATATATTCCGAATGCGTACCAGATTATCTCCGCCCCGAAAAGCCGCGGCAGAGCGATTATGCACGAAAGGTTAAACACAAAGCTGCGCAGCAGGTTCATAGCTATCGCCTGCGTCGAACGCTTTGTTGAATACAGATATGCGGATATTATCGTGTTGAGCGCCATCACCGAGAAGCCCCACGCATATTTCGGCATGCTCTGTACCGTAAACTCAAGCGTTTGAGCATCGGCTCCGAACAGCAGGCACACGGGCTTTCCCACGAACAGCAGCGTGATATATATGATAATGCTGCCGATAAAGTTTATGATGAGTCCGGCACGGAAATAGTACCTGAGGTCGGGCTCTGTTCTGGCGCCGTAGCTGCGTCCGAACAGCGGCTGCAGCCCCTCTGCGGTGCCGAAGAATATGGCGACCGAGAATGACGCTACATAGCCTATTATCGAGAAGGCGTTTACGCCGATCTTACCGATATTCGCCAGCAGCACATAGTTCATGGCAATTATAGATACCGGCGTTGCAAGCTGCGATATAAACTCCGGCAGTCCGCGCATCGCGATCTTTTTATACAGCGAGGGATCCGGCTCAAACCGGCATATTCTCAGCTTGCCGCGCTTGAGAACAAAATGCGAAAGCACTATCAGAAGCGTTATAGTCTGTGAAACTCCGGTGGCTATGGCAGCGCCGGCAAGTCCCATTTTCATGGGGAATATGAGCAGCCAGTCTCCGAAAATGTTGCACGCCGTGCCGATTATGACCGCCGCCGAAACGAGGACGGGCGAGCCGTCGTTCCGGCAGAAGCCCTGCATAGCCGTTGCAAGCCCCGATGGGATTATGAACACCGAGTACCAGAAAACATAATCGTAAACATACTGATAGAACACCTCGTTTGCACCGAGCAGGCGGCACAGCACGGGCGTAAGCAGCGTTCCCGTAAGGCACAGCACAACGGCAACGACTGCCGTTGCCGACACCGAGTGCATAAACGCCTTGTCCGCGCCCTGCACATCGCCTCTGCCGAGGCGTATCGCCGTGACCGTTACCCCGCCTATGGTCGTGAGCATGAACGATGCACACACCACCATGACAAACGGGAACGCAATATTCACCGCCCCCAGCGCATCCGTTCCGACGCCGTGTCCGACGAAAATACCGTCAACTATCGTGAAAAGAAAATAGCTGACGCTGCTGAGTATCGTAGGTATTACATATTTGCAAAGATTTCTTTTTCTGCTCATTCAAGATTTCCGCTTTCATACATCAGTGCCGTGAGCGCGACTATCGGAGCCGTCTCGCAGCGGAGTATGCGCGAGCCCATGGAGCATATGTGCATGCCCAGCTTGCGCGCCATATCCGCTTCGTACGCCTCAAAGCCGCCCTCGGGTCCGGTTATTATCGCCGCCGTTGCGAGCCCTCCGGTGCCGCTCAGAGCTGTCCGCAGAGCCTCCCGCTCGCCGGTCTCATACATAAAAAACGCAGCGTCGGTCGTGTTGGCGGCATCGAGCGCCTCGACATAGCCGTCAAGCCATCTCACCTCGGGCACTATCCCTCTTCCGGACTGCTTTGCAGCCTCCTCGCTTATTCTGTTCCAGCGCTCGAGCTTTTTGGCAATACCCTCGGTTCGCTGAACAACGCGGTCACAGCGGAAAAAGCATATCTCATGCGCGCCCGCCTCGACGCTTTTCTGTATTATATAATCCGTCTTATCGCCCTTAGGCAGACCGCACAGCACGCGCACCTTCACCGTGGGCTCGGCTGCGCATGGCACGACCTCGACTATCTCCGCTTCGGCCTCATCCTTATCCGAGCGCACGAGCCGGCATTTATAATCGGTGCCCTTACCGTCGCAGATCGTCATTTCCTCGCCCGGACGCAGGCGCAGCACCTTTATGTGCTCAGCATCCCTGCCCCGTATTATGGCTCTGCCGCCCAGCAGATTGGTTCCAAGGGCAAAAAATCTCGGCATAAACAACACCTCTCAAGCAATGTTTCTGTATTATCTCACAATCGGTACATTTTTTCAAGTGGCGCATACTATGTAACGGTGAAGCCTTATGGATCTTGAAAATTTTGAAAGCGTGTGGCGGCGCGTTACCGCGTCCGTCGGTGCCTTTCCGGCTCCGGAGCCGCCGCGTGATATTGAACGCGAGGAAAAGCTGTGCGTGATAAAGCACAGCCCAAAAAGCTGCGCCGTACGGTTTATGGCAAAGTAAAAACGCCCTCGCGGGCGTTTTTACATAATATGCATGCATCACCTGCACTCAAAGCAGTGCCACTCTTCCTCGCTGTGATGGGCAATTATCTCAAGTCCGGCAGCCTTCAGGGCTGCCGCGACCTCGGTCTCCCGTCCGTCGATTATGCCGGAGGTTATGAACACTCCGCCCGGTGCCATAAAGCCGTGTACGAACGGCGCAAGCGGGATTATAACATCCGAAACGATATTCGCAAGCACGATATCGTACCCCGTGCCGAGGCTTTTTCTCAGCGAGGCATCACCGATTATATCTCCTGCAAGCACCTTCATTCTGTCGCTGCCGATGCCGTTGAGCGCCGCATTCTCCATCACCGTGTCGGGGGCCTTCGGGTCGATGTCGCAGGCGGTGCAGAGATCGCTTCCTAAAACTACGGCTCCGATACCGAGGATACCGCTGCCGCAGCCAAGATCGAGAGCCTTCACTCCCGCTCCGGCATATTTCTCAAGCGCAGCAAGACACATACGCGTCGTCGCGTGCGAGCCGGTGCCGAACAGCAGCCCCGGGTCAAGGCGCAGGGGCACTCTCCCCTCCTCGCTGCATTCTATCCATTCGGGAACCACCAGCAGCTTCCGTCCTATTTCGAGCGGCTGATAGTACTGCTTCCAGTTGTTCTCCCAGTCGGCATCACACACGCAGGCGGTGGTCACCTCAAAAAGGCTTTTTATGTCGTTGAGCAGCTTCTCTCCCTCGGTACCGTCTTCAAGATAGCACTTCACGCGGGAAACGCCCCTGAAGCTTTCCTCAAGCGAGTCATCGACATAGTCCCAGTACTGGCGGTTATTTTCGAGAAACTGCTTGAAATCAGACTCGTTTTCAATGACAAAACCACTCACGCCGAGGGCGGTGAGCCTGTCACAGACGGAGTCGATATTATCGTTATCACACTGTATGGTTACTTCCGTATAATTCATACCTTATCCTCAAAACTGCACCGCCTCAGGGCGGTGCAGTTTTTCATTTAAATTCAAGCCTTCATTCCGCGTCGTCGCTTATAAGACCGTAGCCGCCGTTTTTGCGGCGATACACCACCGAAATGGCGCCCTCCTCCTGCTCGTTGCGGAACACGAAGAACTCGTGCTCAAGCAGGTTCATCTGGAGGATAGCCTCCTCCGGCGACATGGGCTTTATGGGGAAGCGCTTGCTGCGGACGATCTTAAATTCCTCGGCTTCCTCATCCTCGACCGGCAGATACTCCGGTCTTGCCTCGCGCTCAAGCGCGCCTTCTCTGAGCCGCTTCTCAAGGCGGGTCTTATTCTTGCGGATCTGGCGCTCGATGGCTGCGACACCCGAATCAACGGAGGCGTACATATCGTTGGTAAGCTCGCTGGCTCTGTAATAAAGCCCGTTGTTCGAAACCGTTATCTCAGCCAAAAATCTTCCGCGCTCCATGCTGAAGGTGACGCTTGCGCTGCTTTCGGTTCTGAAGAAGCGGTCCAGCTTTCCGACCTTGCGCTCCGTATAGGCTCTCAGTTCTTCGGAGGTGCCCATCTTTTTTTCGGTAAAAGTGAATTTCATAAGTGCCGGCTCCTTTCTGCTTTGCAGGATCTCTCCTGCTGCTTTCAGTATAGCATAAGCGAGTGCAAATTAAAAGGGGCTTTTGTGTAATTTGCTTTAAAATTCAAAATTTGTTTCAACTTTTTTATTCAACACTGATATAGCAATTCGGCAAAGCTGCCTGAAGTGCTGCGATCTGCTCCTCGCTCAGATTATTTCCGCCAAGCCAGAGCTGCTTGAGATTTGTCAGCGCCGCAAGCGCGGATACATCGCTTATCTGGTTATGTGAAAGGTCGAGCGTTTCCAGCGTTTTAAGGCCTGAAAGCGCGGACACATTGGAAATGCTGTTATGACTGAGATCCATGTGCTTTACCTTCGTAAACCCGCTCGCTGCGGAAATGTCGCTTATCTTGAGATTATTTGCATCGACCGTATCGCTGTCCGACGGAAAGCTTCCGCTGCCGAGTGTTATGGTTTTCTTGAGCTCGGAGTGGTTCACCGTGCACGACGAAAGCTGCTTTTTAAGCGCATCGACGGCAGACGAGGTAAGCTCCGGATTATCCTTTATACTCAGGTTCCTGAGGCTTTTGAGCGAATAGAGCGCTTCAAGCTCCGAATCCGTAAGTCCGGTGTTGTCCAGCCACAGCGTTTTCAGTGATGTGAGCTTTCCTATCGCGCTTATACCTCCGAGCGGGTTTCCGCTGAGGTTGAGCTCCTTTAGCCCCGTAAGCTCACGAAGGGCGGCAACGGACTTTATATCATTACCGGCAAGGTTCAGGTACTCAAGGGCGGTGACACTCATGAGGGGGCTTGCATCGCTTATCCGGTTGTCCGAAAGGTCGAGCTCCGTGAGAGACGGCAGGTCTACGAGCGCGCTTATGTCTGAAACCGAATTATCCGAAAGGTCGAGCTTTTTAAGCTTTGTGCACACCGAAAGCGCGGATATATCGCGCACATTGCAGCCGGATAGGTCAAGCTCGGTCACATTGCTCTTGAAGGTCTTGCCGCCGAGCTTTATCTCAACGACATCCTCCTTTGCATCGTCGCTGTAGATTATGCAGCTCGGAAGCTCCTCCTTAAGCTTTTTGAGCTGGGTCTGGCTTATGTCGATATTGCTTATGGTCAGCATGGACAATCCGTCAAGGTCATAAAGGGGGCTGAAATCATTTACCTTGTTGCCGTCGAGATGCAGCGTTCTCAGGCTTTTGAGCTCCTTGAGCGCACTGAGGTCGGATATGTTGTTGTTCGACAGGTCAAGAGAGGTGAGCTTCTTGAGTGACTTGATAAAATCAAGTGTCGTTATCTTGTTGCCGGAAAGCTTAAGGCTCGTCAGCTCTGTGAGCTTTGCGATGTCCTTGAGTGCGGCACTGCCCGCGCCCTTATTTGAAAGGTCAAGGACGGTCGTCTCCACATCATACTGCTCGCCGCATATGACGACTATCTTGCCGCTGTCATAGTCCTCCTTCGCCTTCTTAAGGCGCTCGATCTCGCTTTTTATCTGTGAATTATCGGTGGTCGAGCTTTCGAGTATCGCAATGGCGTTTACATAGTCGTACTTTGCCTCATAGCAGCGGCTCATGAGCAGGAGGCACTCGTCCTCCTTCTTTATTTCCAAAGCCTCGCGGAGCTCCGAAAGCGCGTTGTCGTAATCTCCGGCATCGTAGTATTCCTGCGCGGCCTTAAACGCCGCCTCATAGCTTTTATCCGTATCACCGGATCTCAGCGAGAGTATGATAACGAGGATGACGGCAAGCACCGCCACTATACCTGCGCCGATGAGAATGAGCTTTGTTTTATTCCTGCGGTCGCGTTTCTCGGCGTTATCGCGGATGATGCGCTGAGCGCTCGACTCCTCCTCGGCTTCCTCGTACTCGTCCTCCTCCGCAGAGGCTGTATCCTCCTCGGGTTCGGGCGGGTCGAGCTCATAGCCCTCCGTCTCGCGCAGTATCTCCTCAAGCTCGGGGTCAAACAGCTCGCGGTAGCTCTTGTTGACCGTGTCGAGCACCGTTTTTTCCTCATCCGTCATACCGAGTCTGCGTTCAATATCTTCCTTTTTGACTATGACGGTAGCTTCATTGTCCGGACGGACATTTTTTGCTTCACTCATCTGTCATGTCCTCCTGCGCGGCGCTGCCCGACTGTGCGGGCGGTTCCTCATTGCTCACAAGCAGATCTATGGTCTGCTGCTCGGCGCTGCCTGCCTTTTCGGCGGCGAAATCACGCCTTTTCATGGCAAAGCATATGCACAAAAGCGCTGCCATGATGCACAGCACCGACATCTCCGGCAGCCACTCGTCAAGCGGCACCGCAGTGCCGGACGGTGCGAACATATCCTTATCCAGAACAAATATATGTACTGTCAGCGGCAGACCGAACAGGGGCGCAAGCAGCCACTTCGTGCGTATGACGCCGAATACGGTAGCCGTGTATATAAACGCCACGGCAAGGTACAGGCATATGCAAAGCACCGTGTGCAGTATGCTGTCAAAGCCGAATGCCTTTATGATGAAAAACATCACTCCCAGCATGACGGGTATGAATGTCAGGCTGAAAAAGCGGCGTCCAGCGTAAATAACTATAACGGCAAACAGGATGTTGCACAGTATAGGCAGGGCTATCTGAAAGATGTTGAACTGTGCGGTCTGATTTGACCAGAAGCCCCAGTAGCCGAAAAACCGGCACAGCGCCGAAAGTGCCATGAGCGCAGCCGACAGCCACACGAAGAAGTTTTTCCGGCTCACGGAATATCTTATCTTTTCGTTTTCAATATCCATAGCTCACCTCTGCGATCAAAACGCCCAGTTTCCGTTTTTGAATATCTGCACGGCTTCTCCCGATGCCGTTTCTCCGCTTATGTCGAGATCCTCAGAGCCTATCATGAAATCCTCGTGGATCATGGAGTTATTTACGCCCATATCGCGGCACTGCTCGAGCGTGTAGCTTTCAAAGCCGTCGAGACAGTTTACGAACCCGTCGCCGAGGGCGAGATGGCAGGCGGCATTTTCGTCAAACAGCGTATTATAAAACATTATTCCGCTGTTTCTTATCGGGCTGTCATAGGGGACGAGCGCACACTCACCGAGCATTTTCGAGCCCTCGTCCATACCGACGAGCGTTTTGAGTGCCTCCTCGCCCTTTTCGGCGCGCACCTCGGTAACAACGCCGTTTTCAAAGCGAATGCTGAAGTTTTCTATCATCGTGCCGCGGTAGGAAAGCGGACGGGTGGAATAGACAATGCCCTCGGCGCTGCCGCGCATGGGGCTTGTGAAAACCTCCTCGCTCGGAATATTGGGGTTGTACACCACATCCGTTCCGAGTGTTTTCTCCGCGCCGGCAAGGAATTTTGCCTGCGGGATGAGCCCCACGGTGAGGTCGGTGCCGTTTGAGCTCTTATAATGCAACCGGCGCAGGGACAGCGAGTTGAGGTGCTCGCAGCGGCGCTTAAGGTCGGCATTGTGCTCGCGCCATGCGCTCACCCCGTCACCGTCGGCGCGCGAGGTGTACAGTATCGCCTGCCAAAGCCTCTCGACCGCCTCGTCCTCCGGAACGCCGGGGAACACCTTCCCTGCCCACGCCCTTCCGGGCACGGCGGCAATACACCACTGGTATCTGTTCTCCATCGAGTCGCGGATGGGCTTGATCACCGGCCAGCGCAGCCGGATGCTCTCGCCCCACTTTTTCTGGTCGAGCGTATCAAGTCCGGATGGGTCTGCCGACTCTATATATATCATCGCCGGCAGCTTTTCGGCGCGGTAAAGCAGCTTTTCTCTCTCCCAGCCGGCAACCGTTCCGAGGCGTTCAACGGTCTGGTATTTTACATTCAGCAGTCTGAGCGGCTGATGCGTCCACTCAACGCGCACCTCGGCAGCACCCGCCTCGTAGCACTGCTCAACGAGCATTTCTATAAACTCCGGCTGGTCGAGCTCGGCGGAGATGACGACATCCTGACCGGGCTGCACATTAGCGCCGACGCGCGCTATGAGCCGTGCATAAGCCTTTATCTTTTCGGTGTTCATAAATCAGAGCTTCCTTCTGTTCGATTTTTAAGTATTCTACCACACCGGTTACAAAATTACTACGCCTTTATGTACCCGGTCTTAAAATTTTCTCCTAAATTCATATTGAGTTAACAAGTTTCGTTCACAATATAGTTATAA
>CAVHZB010000085.1:0-17694 GCA_963640555.1 Phascolarctobacterium succinatutens | reverse complement strand
AAAAATCCAGTTGCAAAATATTATGTAACCTGCTATAATCAATTTTGACACTAAATTGTAACGCTTATTCCATCGGAGGTTCAATATATGAAGAAGCTACGCAATGCACTTGCGCTCGTGCTGGCGGTGTGCTGCATCATAGGTACCGCGCCCGTGAGCGCGTATGCCGAGCAGATACCCGGTGAGGGGCTCGCCGTGTTCGACGATGTTGCCGACATGACAAACACCACCTTCTCTGACCTCAGCACAAATTTCTGGGGCTATTCCGGTATCGAGATATCGTACAACAAGGGCATCATGATCGGCTACCCAAACGGCACCTTCGGCTTTGACGATTATGTCACATGGGCGCACGCTCTGGCGATCGCCGCCCGTATTCATGCGACATATTACGGCAACGCCCTTAACGAAACTCCGCGCGACGGCGAAAAATGGTTCGACCCGTTTTATCGGTACTGCTCGCAGCAGGGCATGCTGCCCTCGAGCTGTCCGACCGGCTCCGGGCTCGACAGTGCAATAAGCCGCTATGACCTCGCTTATCTGTTCTCGCGCACGATAAGCAAGGAGGACATGCCTTCGATAAGCGATCTTGCGATAAACGACGAGGCTTCCATCCCCGCATACTACATGAGCTCTGTCAAAACGCTTTATTCTGCCGGTATCCTCATCGGCATGGACGGGTATAATAATTTCTACGGTACATATAACACCACCCGCGCACAGATAGCCACCGTTGTTGCGCGCCTGCTGCTGCCCGCCGAGCGCAAGGGCAGCGACTCCAAGGTAAACGCCGATATGGCTCCCTACGAGGCAAACCTTGAAAATGACAGCATTACCGTGCAGATCGGCAGCACCTACTACTGCCTGTACAAGAGCTACGAGACCGTTGACACCGTGCGCTACACGCTGTATGCCTCAGACGGCGTCAACAAGGCAAAGGCACTGTACACCGCGCAGATAGGGCAGTATATGAACAATATAAGCGTTTATAACGGCAAGGTGTATTTCTGCCTGAGCAGCTCCGGCACGGCAAGCGGCTCACTGATGTGCTATGACCCCGCTACCGGCAGGCTCGGAACCGTTTACAGCGGATATATAATCGAGTCGTACTGCTTCTATAACGGCGGGCTGTACGCTCTGGCGTTCACGACCTATGCAGACCAGCCCTCGGGCTATGTCTACTCGTTCGGCAGGATAGTGAACGGCGGCTTCAATGCCTTCCTCACGGACCTTTCCTACAGCCAGGTGCCAAACTTTGTGCCTTACGGCTGGAACGGAATTATCTACTTCAAGATGTCCGAGCCCGTTACCGTCAAGGACGCCGACGGCAACGAGACTGAGGTCTATGTTGACAAGCTCTATTCCTATGACGAGGCTCGCGGCAGTGTTCAGAAGGTCGCGGACTATAAGATAAATACCAGCCTTTTCGACGGTCATGTCATGTACTTCCTCGCCTATGACAGCGACGGAAACTATGACCTGAACCTTTACGCGATCTCTCTCCAGACACCCGGTGTGGTGAAGGTCGTCGGCGAATTTCCCAAAACCACGAATGTCAGAAACCGCTCGCTGTACAAGTTCGGCGACACATTCTACTGCCTGTCCTCGTTTAACCGCAATGTCTACAGCATGGATCAGCGCGGCAGCACCCGTCTGGCGATCATGTGCGGCGGCGTTTATGACAGCATAAACTTCACCGCCGACAAGCTCGTGCTCATCCCGAACACCCTTGTGACCAGCAACGCAAACGAGCTGAAGGTCTACAATGCCAGCAGCCTTGCAAATCGCGCGCTGTACGGCGACTGGCTCGGCCAGAGCGTTTATTACAGCGGTGCCCGATTCACACCCGAAAAGGGTAAGGACTTCTACTCGACTACCGAGAGCGTCAGCTCCGTTTCAAACCTGCCGATAACCGTCACAAAGGCGTTCTCACGCGGCGACGACTTCATCGTGCAGACGAAGTATGTGAACCTGACCGGCTCGACGATAGACCTGAGATCCTACATCGTGAAGGTGTATGTTGACGATACACTCGTTGCATACGATCTCAACCGCATGGTCGGCTTTGAGCTCAAGCCCAACGACATCCAGTCATTCACCTTCGTCATTGCCGGCACGGATGTTCTGCAGAACTTTGATGTAAACGACGGACGCATAGGCATTGAGGTCGTCCCGACATACGATATCGTCCCGGAAACGACGACAACAAAATGAAATCAATATGACATATGAAAAAACCGCCCGACGGGCGGTTTTTTTCGTTATCTGCCGTAGTCCTCAAGCCGGTGAACGGAGCCGGCGGAGTCTGCCTTGACCTCACGGGGCAGCAAGCGAAGCTGCCCTGTGAGGTCTTTTGCGAAATGTATAGGAAGGAGAACAAATGAAACGGGCTGCTTTATGCTCAGAGCGTCTTACCGGCTCAAATTTAAAGTGACAACATCTCTTTAAGCATTCTCACGGCAGCGGCGTGGTCAACGGGTACGGGTGTAAGCTGCGCAAACGGCTCGTGTACGACGAGCTCAGCCAGCGCGTCGACATCCTCAACGCATATGCCTGCTTCAGCCACCGGCGGCATTCCCAAACCGTCACGGAATCTGATGTAAGCATCCGCAGCCTTCTGACCGATCTGATCTGAGGTCTCGCTGCCGTCAAATTCCGCGCCGAGTATCATGCCGATGCGCCTGATCTTTTCCGGAACGGCAGGAGCCATATGCCTGAGTACGGGGGGGAGTCCGTATGAGCAGGCCGAGCCGTGCACAATGTGATAATTTGCACCTACAACATGCGCAAGGCTGTGACCGACATTGGCATAGACATTGGTGAGGGTCCAGCCGCTCATACATGCCGCTGCCTGCATATGTGCACGCGCCTGAATGTTACTGCCGTCAGCAACGGCAAGCGGCAAATTTTCCGCAACGAGCTCCATGATTTTTTCACAGATCGGATCCATCATCATGTTGCTCATGACATTGCAGTATCCCTCGACAGCATGGGAAAACGCATCAAGTCCGGTCTGCATGGTCATTGCCGCGGGCATGGAAACAGTGAGCTCGGGGTCAAGTATCGCTGCCTCAGGCATGGAATTGTAAACCGGAAGCGGCAGCTTCATGCTGTGCTCGGTGTCGGTGATCACGGAGCCGGTGGAAAGCTCGGCTCCGGTTCCGGATGTCGTGGGGGCAACGAAAAGTCCGGGAGAGTGAACATGCGGCTTGGAAATGTAATCGAGCGCCTTGCCCTCGTTAAAACGGAGCATATTTACTGCCTTGCCCATATCTATGGCACTGCCTCCGCCGATGGCGATCACGCAGTCGCAGCCGTTTTCACGGGCAAATTGTGCACCCTCGTCAACAAGGGCTGCCGGAGGATCGGATTGTACCCTTTCGAAATCGACGCATTCGACCCCGTGCTCGGAAAGCGATTTCTTTACGGCGTCGGCAACTCCTGAACGACGCAGGCTGCCGCCGTGGATGAACATGGCCCTTTTGTAGCCTGCACTGCCTACGGCTTCGCCAATATCGGCAATTTTGCCCGCTCCGGCAAGTACTTTTATGTTTTGAACGAAAGTATAAGTCAACATAGCTTCTCCTCAGAGGAGTCCGCCGCGAGGACGGACTCCTACAATATATTTATCAGAGCTTGAGCGCGGCTGCAAGTCCGGTGTCTGTCGCATGGTTTGCATTGCCGGCAGCTTCTGCGTCCCCAACGACATACACTTCACCGCACAGAGATCTTGCGACCTCCTCAAGCGGATTGTAGGACTTGACGCCAAGGGAGAGAACAATGCTGTCAAAGCCGTGCAGCTCCCTGACTTCGCCGCCCATTTCATAGGCGACGCCGTCGTCGAAGAACTGCCTGATCTTTGCACCGGTGTAAACGCTCAGCGCAGGACCGTAGAAGTCAAGTGCATGACTCCACTTGTTAAGGCGCTGCATAAGGAAGCGACGGGGAGTTGCCTCGGCATCACTTGCAATGGCAGGAGCCATTTCCATAACGGAAACGATTCTGTTATGCTCACATAGGAAATCGGCAGTCTCACAGCCGGTCAGTCCGCCGCCGGCAATGAGAACCTTTCTGCCGGGCAGCACCTTGCCGTCAAGAATGTCCGCAACGGTGAGGAACTTCTCGTTATCAATGCCGGGGATCGGGGGCTTGGCAACGAGGGAACCGGTGGCGAGAATTATCGAATCAGGAGCCATATCACGGATAAACTGCTCGTCTGCCTCGCAGTTGAGACGCATATCGACGCCGCACTTTTCGCACATATGTATGTAGTATTTGAGACCGGCCGCGATCTCATGCTTACAGGGCGGAATAGATGCAAGACGGAACTTGCCGCCGAACTTGCCGCTTGCCTCACAGAGAGTGACCTTGTGACCGCGCTGAGCCGCAGTCATCGCAGCAATGAGTCCGCCGGGACCGCCGCCGACAACGAGAACCTTCTTCGCCTTTTCGGGCGCAACCGGTGCGAGGTCATATTCAAACTCGTGACCGGTGACAGGGTTTATAAGGCAGCTTGCCTTAAATCCGCGTGCGGGGTTTGTAAGCGCACTGACGCAGGACTGAGTGCAGCCTATGCAGGGGATCTGCTCATCAAGGCGATCTTCAGCCAGCTTGTTGGGCAGCTCGGGATCGGCAAGGGATGTGCGACCGAAGCAAAGCAGGTCTGCGCGGCCGGCCTCAAGGCAATCGGCTGCGACAAGAAGGTTGTTGAAACGGCCGACAGCCATGACGGGGATGCCGACGGAGCTCTTGATCACCGCAGTCGGGAACTCGTTCCAGCCGGAAGGCATCATCGGAGTTGCGCACATATATTCGACACTTGCATAGGTGCAAACGGTGATGTTGAGTGCATCAACGCCGCAATCCTCGGCAACCCGCGCAATAACCGTTGCTTCCTCAAGAGTCGTGCCGCCGGTGACCTTCTGATCATAGCTGTAGCGGAATATCATCGGGAAGTCCTTACCGCACTTCTGACGGATATCCTTGAATATCTCGCGGGGAAGCTTAAGACGGCCATAGAGATCTCCGCCCCACTCGTCGGTGCGCTTGTTGGAATGCGGGGACATAAATTGGGCTATCATGTAGCCGTGACCGCCGTGGACCTCAACGCCGTCGAAGCCGGCCTCCTTGGCTCGTACGGCAGCGTCGCCGTAGGCATGGACAAGATCCCAGCACTCGCTGCCTGTCAGCTCGCGGCAGATGGAATCATCGGCGGGGCAAGGCACGGCAGACGGCGCAACCGGAGTTTCGCCGCCGATGAAAACCGGTAGAGTCTGCCGGCCGCAATGATGGAGCTGGCAGAAGATTCTGCCGCCTGCGGCATGAACGGAATCGGTGAGCTTTTTCCATCCGGGGATAAAGGAGTCGTTCCAGATGCCGGGCTCAAAGATGATAGCTTTGCCGTTTGCCTGCACTGCAACGACCTCGGTGATGATAAGCCCGTAGCCGCCCTTGGCGCGGGCCGTGTGATATGCAATGAGCTGATCCGTTACATAGCCGTCGGGCGTGGCAAAGTTTGTGCCCATGGCGGGAACAACGAAACGGTTTTTCAGCTCAAGACTGCCGACCTTTATCGGCTGGAGAAGTTTTTTTAAATCCATGATCTTTTGGACCTCCATATCTTTATTTGCGTAAAACAAAATTCGAACCAATTCAATTTGACATGATAATATCAATTGTCTAACGGCTTGTCAATAGATTTATCAAAAATAATCGAACCAATTCGAAAATATGATAAATTCAAAACGAAGATATGCTCGCTTGATTTTGAAGAATTTCTAATAAATTGTTGACATTGATTTTTTTTAATGTAAAATATGGTGTAATGAAAAATTGCACTGATGTTTTGAAACGCGTTCGAACAAGCTGCGGCATCTGATCGCGGTAAAAGCGTTCAGGCACATCCAAAAGTTTAGTCGGGGGTAAATTACAATTGGCAAAAGAACATAGAAGCAGAGTTGTAGAAAGGAAGATATACAACTGCGCAATAGAGCTGTTTGAAAAAAACGGCTTTGAGAACACAAAGGTCAATGATATATGTGCGGCAGCGGATGTCTCTACCGGGACATTTTATTATTACTTTCCGTCCAAGGAATCTATTTTTCTTGGATACGGCGAGGCGATCGACGAGGTGGTAGAGGCAAAAATGCCGGAGCTCAAAGGCGCTACGGCCTCGGAAACATTAAAAAACCTCGTTATATTTAAGCTTAAGATATCCACCCGCACAGGAGCGGAAATGTCAAAAATAAGCTGGATAGCTGAACTCAAGCACAATAAGGATGTTGCAATGGACATCAGCAGAACGGCATACAGGTATTATATGACAACGATCGAGGAAGGAATAAACTCGGGAGAATTTCGTGACGACATAAATCTCTATACTGCAACAAGTATGCTGAGGTATATGGCCGGCGGTCTTTGCCTGCGTTGGGCGATTCAGCCGGATTCGGTAGATCTGGACGCGGAGGGGAACCGTTTGGTCGACTCGTTTATATCAATGCTGAAGCCGCCGAAAAAATAAACCGGTCATTCGAACAGATTCAATAGAAGATAATTTCGTTAAAGCTCACAGTTTGACTGTGAGCTTTTTGTACGCTTTCTCTAAAATGTATAGTTAGCACATGCTTTTGATTGACAATTAACAAACGCCGGTATATCATCTAACCGAACCAATTCAAATTACCGTCACAAAATTAATTATTGATTTCCGAGACCTGAAGTCACATGGGATTTGCAAAAAGCATGAACAGATTCGAAATTATAAGACAGGTGCTTTGGGCTTTCAGACCGATTGGAAGGGGTGGTGTGCAGCATGCATGAATTGTCCGTGGTTTATCCGATAGTCAGAATGGCAGCACAGATAGCTGCAAATAACGGCATTGAACATGTAACTGCCGTGCGGCTTGCGGTCGGCGAGATGCACGATCTTCAGGACGAATGGGTGGTCAAATACTACCGGAAATTCTCTGTGGGCACACCGCTTGAAAATTCCGAGCTTAAGATCCGCAGAATACCTATTATTTATCGCTGCAGGCACTGCGGGCACGAATTGAGCTTTACTCACCTTGAATTTGCCGGCGCGGAAACGGTCTGTACTGCCTGCGGCAGTCCCGAGACGGATCTTGTTTCCGGCCGTGAGCTTCAGATAGAGGGGCTTGAGTTCCACCGCAGAGATCAATTGTGAAGCATAAAAATCTTTTTTAAGAAAGAGGGAAGAAAATATGAGTATAGCCAAAAAAGGAGAGCGCTCCACATGGACGGCCGATCATCTTGAAACGATGGCTCGAGAGTTCCAAATGGGCACGATCCTGTCACGCTCCGAACTGTACAAGGAGTCCAGAGCAAAGGATGTAACGGCGGCTTTTTCAAATCCGGATCTTCTGGACATGACCTTCCTCCCCGCCTCGGTCAATGTCGGCTCCGAGGGAGCTCCGCTGCCCATAGCAGTCATAGAGGAGCTTATACGCCGCTCTCCCCACCGCATCATCAGCAAGACCTGTACCTGCCGAGACGCAAAAAACTGCACCGAGCACGACAAAAATATCGGCTGCATCCATATCGGTGCCGCGACCGCTGAGGAGTCGAGCGATCTGTGCTACCACGCCACGGTCGAGGAGGCGATCGCGCATCTGCACAAGGCCGTTGACGACGGACTTATGCCTTTTATCGGTCATGTGTTCTACGACCACATCTACTGGGATGTTGACTTTGCCAGTCCGTTCCTGACCGTTTGTCTTTGCTGCGAGTGCTGCTGCACCAACTTCAACAACTACCGTCAGGGCATGATCCGGGGCGAGGCGCAGGAGCGCTTTAAGAAGCTTGACGGGCTTACCGTAAAGGTCGATGCAAACAAGTGCATCGGCTGCGGGACATGTGTTCAAAAGTGCTTCAACCATGCACTGAAGATAGTTGACGGCGTTCCTCAGTGGAACGAGGCTGCCTGCAAGGGCTGCTCAAGCTGCGCGCTCCATTGTGCGCAGAAGGCGATAACCGTAGAGATCGCCGATGTAAAGGCAGCCGTTGATGATCTGCTCAAGCGCCTTGACCCGCAGGTAGGCGGTCTGCCGCTTGAGGAGTACAAAATGGATCTGTAAATCTTAGGAGGAATTGCCATGTATAGAGTTTATTTTATATATCCCAAGGATGCCAAGAGATTTGACGAAAACGGTCTCCGACCCTATGTTGATTGGGTCAAGGAGCTGCTCGGCGACGAGCTGCTCGGCTGCGGCTGCGGTCATGCCGATTTTGCTGATACCCAGCCGATATTCGGCACAAATTTCAGAGGGCTTGTTTATTTTGATTTCAACGACCGCATAAGCGGCTTTGACTGCCTGAATAAGCACGATTTTGTCGCAATACTCGACAAGCAGCTCGATTTTACCGACACACCGCCCATCATTCAGGGCGTGTTTGTGGACTGATTTAAATGTAAGGAGAAAAAAACAATGAATGTTCTTGAAAAATATGTTGAACGCATGAACGCACACGATGCACAGGGCATTGCCGACTGCTGGGTAGACGAGGGCTGCGTTTTTGATGATGAAGCGGCAAAGCTGCTGACAGGAACCCCGGCATACCTTGAAGGCAAGGAGGCCATTCTTGCCACATTTACCGCAATGTGTGCTGCCGCACCCAAGGCCACCATTATTGAAATGGCGCCCGACGGAAAGAGCATGGCATACAATATCGAGATAGTCGGTCATGTACTCGAATGCCGCGGTACCGTTGAGGAAGAGCAGGACGGAAAGTTCAAGGTATATTCCTGCCGTCCCAGGACCTGAATTTCTTAAACGAAAAGAGAGGAAATACACTATGAATCCTAAAGCCAAGAAAGCCGCTGTTGGTGCATGCATAGCGCTTTTTGCCAACATGGGCATGAACTCGACATTTACTATATTTCTTTCAAGCTTTGCCGCTACATGGCCTGATTCGAGCATAGCTACCATAGCACTCGCAGCTACCTTCGGCTGTGCAATGGCGTTTATATGGTCAACCTTCCTTGTAGGACCGATGCTCAAGAAGATAGCCCCCCGCACCCTGTTTCTTATCTGCGCGATCCTTTCCGCCGGCTATTGCCTTATTCACTATTTCTCCAGCGCGGTATGGATGCTGATAGTTGCCGGCCTGCTCGGCGGCTCCACACTTGGACTCGGAACTCATGCCATGGGCGTTGCTGCAGTAAGCCCGTATTTCGGCGACTACGGGAAAAAGACTCCTACCGTTATCGCAGTCGTTCTGGCATCCGCAGCTCTCGGAGCCGCGGCATTCTCCTTCATCCCCGGCGCACTTATTCCCGTCATGGGCTGGCGTAAGGTCTATCTTGTTATGGGTGTAGTCATAGTAGTGTGCAACCTCGCTGCCTATGCGCTTATCCCCAAGCCTGAGACCGTGAAGACAGCCGGAGCAGCCGCGGCAGACACGGGTGCGGCAGATGATGCTCCCGGTCTCACCCTCGGTCAGGCTCTCAAGACCCCCGCGTTCTGGTTTGTATTCATCGGCATTCTGTTTCTGACCATCATGTATCAGGGACTGTGCACCTACATGGTCACCTACCTTGTTAACTGCGGCATGAGCCAGTCCGCCGCATCCTCGATGCAGGGCATCATGCAGCTTGTGGGCATCGTATTTATCCTCGCCGGCGGCGCTCTGGTAAACAAGATCGGCATAAAGGGACTCATTCTCTTCACAGGCGTTCCCCTCGCGGCAGGCTGCCTGCTGTATGCCTTTGTATTCCCGAGCCATGTTACCGTGGTTATGGCTGTCATCTGCTCCATACTCTGCGTTACGGGCGGCGTTATCACCAATATCTGCCCTACCATCACGCCTATACTGTTCGGCAACAAGAACCTCAACCAGATCAACCCCATTTTCTCCGGCGGTGCGTTCTGGGGCGGCGCGGCACTTGCATCTCAGGTCGTCGGTCGTGTTATCACCGGCACAGGAAGCTTTGCAAACGGCTTTACAGTGGCTGCCGCCATCGGCGCGGTCGGTATGATAGTGCTGTTCCTTGCTCTTGCCGC
The DNA here is from genome assembly GCA_963640555.1 of Phascolarctobacterium succinatutens. Taxonomy (GTDB): domain Bacteria; phylum Bacillota; class Clostridia; order Oscillospirales; family Oscillospiraceae; genus F23-B02. Next base: position 7,675 of record CAVHZB010000085.1, on the reverse strand, counting down.
TAACCCGATGAAGAAGCTGGGAAAATAAAACCGTAGACACGCAGGCTTCTGCAGGATACACTATTGTCAGTCCGGCAGAAGCCTGTAAAAGTGAATTTATCAGGAGGTTAAACATATGTGCAAATACTGTGTAGAATATGGCAACGGAACAAAGTGGTATCTCAATCCCGCCAACTTTGATCCGGAGCTTGTAAAAAAACCCGGCCATGCCGTTGGCTACATGAATCTTACCGGTGCTTCCCGAAATTCCTTTGAATGGGGCGGCAAGGAGCCCCAGGGACCCGTGGACATGGGTAACGAGGGCTATTTGAATATGGCCATCGACACCATGCTTCAGCAGGCAGGACAGGTCATTCCGCTTGAGGACGCTCTTGAGATAATTGATGTGGCGCCCGGCGACCGTTTTATACTTCAGCACTGCGGCTGCCGCCGTTACTTCGGCTTTGGCGATTTTTATGGCTGCATGTTCTTCGACCGCGATGTTGACCGTACCAGAGAACAACGCCCGTGGGAAACCGACTCTATGGTCATCAACAAGGAGGAGGCGAGAAAGCTTTGCCGTGAGCGCTATGCGCAGGGGCTTGTGATTTCTATCTTTGATGCTGGCACCGATTCCGACGGCAAGCCTCCTCTTTGCTTCTGCTTCTGCAACGCCTTCGATTGCCAGGCATATAAGGCACGCGCCTACCGCGGCGCGACGGTCGAATATAATAAGGCGGAGTATGTAGCCGTCGTCGATCCGAAGAAGTGCGCTGCCGGCTGTAAAAACGAAGCGCCATGCATCATTAAGTGCCAGTACGGCGGTATTCAGTACAGCCCGCTCAAGGATATAGTGACCGTAAATCAGTTCAAGTGCTTTGGCTGCGGGCTTTGCCGCACGGCGTGCAAATTCGGAGCTCTCAAGCTCGTTTCCCGCGACACATTCCCTTCGCTGGTGGATGTCTGGTAAGTCGTCAGGCAAATGGCAAATGAAGTATAATAAATAGGAGGAAAAAACATGGCTTATACTACTCCGATGCATAACATAATAATTGACCATGAAGCCTGCGGCAATGCACTTGAGTGTCTCAATTGCGTCCATGCCTGCATAGACCACGGTCATAACTGCATCATGTTCATAAATACCGACACCCCCGTAGTCACCGAAAGCTGGCCCAAGTCGCTTCAGGATATTCCGCACATGGCAAAAGCCATGCGTATGTGGGAATGCGACGGATGTCAGGAATGTGTAAAGGCTTGCCCCAAAAATGCGATCACCTTTGTGCCGGCCAAGCGCCACCTGCCAAGAGCAAAGATCGAACGGCCGAGCTATCTGCTTAACTGCACGGTCCTTGCCGACGGCAGCAAATGCTGGGAGCCCGACTACGAAGAAAAGATAGTTTATATCGACGATTGAGAATCATTCTGCCATGGAACAAAGTAATGTATACAAAACGGTCATATCCGCCTACTTCTCCGGAAGAGGATATTTCACGACCATAAATCAAAAGCTGTTCGGCACCGGCTACTTTGCTGATGTTGTTGCCGTCCTGCCGATATTTCGTGAGCTTCAATGGCGCACGCAAATGGGCTACGCCCCCTGCGGGATACTTCAGTATCTCCCCGCCGGAGACTGGGTCGATGTTGACGACCTCGTCGAGCGCTGCGGATATTCACTCGCCTTCGTGGGAGGCGTGCTTGAGGACGCCGCTTCGCGTGACTGGATCGAACTTGATCTGACGGGCGAAAAGCCTCGCTGTCGTAATGTGAAGTACCGCAACTCCGTGCGAGAGTGCATTGCGGCGTTCTACGGTGTTGAGGATTTTCAAAAAAAGCTCGATATGCTCGAGGAGTACAAGGGCGTTTTTACACAGGTATATTTTGTTTTTCCTTACCCTGTTGACGATGAAACGACGCAGCTTCTTGTCTCTAAGGGCTACGGGATCATAAGATACTATGAGACCCGCGGCTCATTCCTCGAGATGATTCCAGCCGACATGGAGGATGTCGAGGACTGGCCGAGATATTCCGTTCTTGCGGAAAATGTCCTGTTCGACAATATGTGGTTTCGTAAAGACGAAATAATTTAAGGAGAAGGATAAAAATGAAAAAACAGACTCGCATAATATCATTCTCAGGCAAAGGCGGCACGGGAAAAACGACCACGGCCTCCCTGTTTGTCAAGGCGGTAAAATCGCTCGGACTGTGCGATCAGATCCTTGTTATCGACGCCGACCCTGACGCAAATCTTGCCACCACACTCAATGTCAACTACGAAACCACAATAGGCGAAGCCGTTGACAAGCGCAAGAAAACGCTTGACGAAGGAGCTGCAGGTGAAAAGCTGCGCGCAGACTTTTACGATGCGGTGTACCACGGCGAATATTTTGATTTTGTCGTAATGGGCCGCAGAAAGGGCGCCGGATGCTACTGCACGATAAACAGTGTGCTCAATAACATATTCTCGGAAACAATGAACATGTACGATCTTGTTATCATTGATTTTGATGCAGGACTTGAGCATTTTTCGCGCGGCACAGGCAGCAATTCCGACACCCTCATAATAGTCTGCGACCAGTCGAAGCTCAGCTTTGAGACGGCGGAGAGAATAACCGACATGGTCGACGAGCTGAACCTGCCGTATTCCAACAAGTATATGATCGGCTGCCGCTACGATGAGCCCAACAAGCCGATAATGAAAGAGCTTGCAGAGCGTCTCGGCGTGGATGTGCTCGGATATGTCGGCTACAACAGCGAGATAGCCTCCCTCAATCTTGCCGGAAAAGGACTCGATGCGATAAGCGATGACAACGAGGCTCTTGCCGCCGTGAAGGAAATGGTCAAAAGGATACTTTCCGAGCCGGCATAAAAATTTGCTCCGGAGCGGGTGACCCGCTCCGGAGCTTTTGAAAAACGAGGTGTTACCATGGATGATTTTAAGGTGCTCGAGGTAAAGCAGAGCATATTTGAGAATAACGATGCCGACGCCGGCCTCCTGCGCGAGCAGCTTAGGCGTGAAAAGACATTTTTGCTGAACTTAATGTCGTCACCCGGCTCCGGAAAAACAACGACTCTAATGTCGCTTATCCCAAAGCTCAGAGATAAGCTGCACATCGGTGTCATGGAAGCGGACATTGATTCTGATATTGATGCGCGCACGATAGAAGCCTCCGGAGCGAAGGTCATACAGCTTCACACGGGCGGCATGTGCCATCTTGATGCGGACATGACCCGTCAGGGCTTAGCGGGGCTCGGCTCTGCCGATATTGATCTTGCGATACTTGAAAATGTGGGAAATCTCGTGTGTCCCGCCGAATTCGATACGGGCGCGGTGAAAAATGCGATGATCCTCTCCGTTCCGGAGGGGCACGACAAGCCGCTAAAATATCCTCTCATGTTCACCGTATGTGATGCGGTGATAATAAACAAGATTGATGTCATGCCGTGTTTTGATTTTGACATGGAGCTGTGCCGCAGCTATATACTGCGATTAAACCCCGAGGCGAAGATATTCCCTATCTCGGCGCGGACCGGCGAAGGGATCCCGGCGCTTGCAGGATGGCTGCTTGAGGAAACCGAGAAGTGGAGGAGCGGCGAAAATGAGTGACTGCACACACAATTGTTCGACCTGCGCATCAAATTGCGCAGGAGGCGAGTTTCGGCGAGATGAAAGCCTTATGGAAAAGCTGATGCCCGGAGCATCGGTCAAAAAAGTGATTGCCGTAGTGAGCGGCAAGGGCGGCGTGGGTAAATCAATGGTTACGAGCCTGCTTGCCGCCGAAACACAGCGCCGAGGCTTTCGAGCCGCCATTCTTGACGCAGACCTGACCGGGCCGTCCATTCCCAAGTCATTCGGCGTAACGGAGCGCATGCGCTCCGCTGCCGGCCATATGCTGCCCATTACAACTCCAAGCGGAATACAAATGGTCAGCATGAATCTTCTTTTGGACAAGCCTGAGGAGCCTGTGCTCTGGCGAGGCCCCGTTATTGCCGGCGTTGCTGCGCAGTTCTGGAGCGAGGTCATGTGGGATAATGTTGACTATATGTTTATAGACCTCCCGCCCGGGACCGGAGATGTCCCGCTGACGGTTCTGCAGGGCTTGCCGCTTGACGGCATAGTCATTGTCAGCTCCCCTCAGGACCTTGTCGGCATGATAGTCGAGAAGGCGGTCAGGATGGCACGCATGATGAAGGTGCCCGTACTGTCACTGGTGGAAAATATGTCATATTTTATTTGCCCCGACTGCGGCAGGATACATGAAATATTCGGTGAAAGCAAGGTGCGGAAGCTCGCTGCGATGTATGGCGTAGATGCATTCATCCGTCTGCCCGTCAATCCCGATGCGGCAAGGCTCGTGGATGAAGGCAGAGTTGAGGATATCGACTGCGATTATGTCACAGCACTGGCTGACACCGTGCTCAGATAACATATTGGCTTTTGCATGCAAAGATCTCGGCAATACCTTGTATATTGCCGAGATCCTGTTATATTGTCTGATTGTCTGAATAAAACTTCTCGCTCAAAGCCGAGGATATTCCAAAGGATCCGGCATGTGCAAGGTCAAGACGCGGTTTTTTCGTTATCCGTTGTAGTCCTCAAGCCGGTGAACGGAGCCGGTGGACGGCGTATAGCCGGCGAGATATTCAAGCGCCTGCCGCGGAGTGCCGGCGACGAAATAAAGCTCAAGGCAGCTTTTCGACATGAATCGCTCGTCGGCAAGCTCCGAGAGCATACCGAGCATGGTGTTCCAGCAGCCGTTCGTGTTCAGCAGAACTATGGCGCGGTCATCCTGACCGAGCTGCTTGAGCGTGAGTATCTCGAAAAATTCCTCAAGCGTACCGATGCCGCCGGGCAGCACGACACACGCGTCCGAGCGCTCCTGCATGAGCTGCTTACGCTCGCGCATGGTCTCGGTGAAGATAAGCTCTGTGCAGCGTTTATACAGTATGCCCGGCTCGTCGAAAAATCGCGGCGCTATTCCGACTATGCCGCCGCCGTTTTTGTGCGCGCCGCGTGCGCACGCACCCATGAGCCCCTCGGCTCCGCCGCCGAAAACGATGCGGTCGCCCTGCCCGGCGATAGCCTCGCCGAGCTCATAGGCTGCGTCGTAATAGCTCTTATCCAGCTGCCTGCCGGATGCGCCAAAAATGCAGATATCCATCAGTCGTCCATGTCCTCGAATGCATCCAGACCGGTTTTCGCGGTGGGCTTGTTGTCGCCGTGCTTTACGAATATCATCGTAATGAAGCTCAGCGCGACAAACAGCGCGGCATACGGAAACAGGATGGTATAATCAATATGGCGCATCAGTGAGCCCGCGACGATGGGGGTGACGACCTGAGCGACCATGGAAAAGGTGTAGTAATATCCGGTGAATTTGCCGATATCCGAGCCCTTGCACATCTCGACGACCATGGGCAGGGAGTTGACATTGATGGCCGCCCATGCAAGACCGACAAGCGCAAAAACGATAAACATGATGAGGTTTATGCTGCTGTAGGCGGTAGTGAGGAAGTAGCCCAGACCGAAGCAGACTGCCAAAAGGATAATACCCGCCATGATGGTGCGCTTTCTGCCGAATTTCGAGGCAATTATGCCGATTGGGATGTAGCTTATGACGGCACCGCCGGTCGCTATGAGCAGGCAGGTGGACGCGCCGCCCAGCGCCTGGCCCATGACCTGGCTGACATAGGTGGTGAACCATGTTTCGACCGCGTTATAGCCTATAAACCACAGGCAGATCGAGCTCAGCAGGAAGATAAGACTCTTTTTGACGGGCTTGGGCAGGGTCTCGTTGCCGCTGCCGTCGTCCTCAGCGAGGTTCCACTCGGGGTGCTGCTTTTCAAGCTCCCGCTGCTCGGCAACGAGCTTGGGCTCCTTTATCGTGAGAAAGAGCACGGCAATAGCCACGAACATGATAGCCGAGACGACCATGAAAAGCGGCTGATAATTTACATGGGCAAGCCCCTCGACCTTGCTGTTGGGGTACATGACGGCGGCAACGCCGAGATATATAACGCCGCCGAGCGCACCCATAAGGTTTATGATGGCGTTGCCCTTGCTGCGCAGGGGCTTGGGGGTTATATCCGGCATGAGCGCGACCGCGGGAGAGCGGTAGGTACCCATTGCGACGAGAAGCAGACCCAGAACGACCACGAACGAAACGGTCTTGAAGGTGCTGGGGGCTGCCGCATAGCTGTTGTCTATAAACGGCAGCAGATTCATCAGGATTATCGCAATACCCGTGCCGAACAGAACAAACGGCATGCGCTTTCCGATCTTCGTATTTGTCTTATCCGAGATCGCGCCGAACAGAGGCAGCAGAAACAGCGCCAGAATATTGTCCGCCGCCATTATGGCGCCCGAGTAGGTCTCGTTGAGGTGGAAGGTGTTTGTGAGTATCAGGGGGACTATGCTGTTATACATCTGCCAGAATGCGCAGATGGACAGGAACGCAAGACCTGTCAGTATAGTGCGTTTGTTGTCAAGCTTCATATTCTCGCCTATCCTTGTATAAATGGTACTCCAATTCTACACTAAATCTCTTTCAAGCACAACAGCGATTTTTTTGTATAATATGTTTGACCGGCGGCTTATCTCGGTGTAAAATAAACATAATGAATAACACAGGAGGTGCAACCATGAAAAAACAGGTAAGCGTACTGAAGCTTGCCGCGTTTGCGGGAGCTGCCGCCGTCGGCGGATTTGTGTATCTCATCGCTCCCGGCAAGATCCGCAGAAAGCAGAAGGCGCCTTTTGTAAAGCGCAATTTTGCACACAGAGGGCTGCATAAGCGCGATAGCTCCGTTCCGGAGAACTCGCTGGCGGCGTTTGAGCGCGCCGCGTCCTATGGCTACGGTATAGAGCTTGATGTTCAGCTCTCCAAGGACGGCGAGGTCGTCGTATTCCACGATGATACGCTCAACCGCGTATGCGGCGTTGACGCGAGGGTCGATTCCAAAACTCTTGCCGAGCTCCGGCAGCTCAGACTTTGCGGAACGAGCGAGACCATCCCGCTGTTTTCCGAGGTCCTCAAAACCGTCAGGGGCAGGGGAGCACTCATAGTCGAGCTCAAAAACGGCAAGCACAACAAGGAGCTCTGCGAGAAGACATATGCGCTTTTACGCCGCTATTCCGGCGACTACTGCATCGAGAGCTTCAATCCCTTCATAGTCCGCTGGTTCAGGATAAACGCTCCCGAGGTCGTGCGCGGTCAGCTTGCGAATCCGCCCGCCGACTATAACGGCGAGGTAAGACCCGTAACGGCCTTTCTGCTGGGCAATGTGCTTTTAAACTTCCTTGCGCGCCCGCAGTTTATTGCGTATAAGATAACGGAAAAGCCATTCCCCGTCAGGCTGTGCGAAGCGCTCGGCGCAATGCGCGTTTGCTGGACGAGCCACGAGTGGGCGAACGAAAAGGGTAACGATGCTGTTATCTTTGAGTTCTATAAGCCCAACCTGAAGTTCAAAAAATAATGCTTCAATAACGAAAAACCGCCCCTCGGGGCGGTTTTTCGTTTAAAATTTTACGGTAAGGTACCGGCTCAGCGGCTCGTTTCCGAGAATGCAACGAGCTTATAATAGGTGTTCGAGGTCTTTTTATAGACAAGGGCGTAGAGTACGGCGAAGACGAGGAAGCTGATGACGGTCGTGCCGACGAGGAAGCCCGTGTTGTAGAAGCTGAACAGATACAGTA
>CAVHZB010000084.1:0-3376 GCA_963640555.1 Phascolarctobacterium succinatutens | reverse complement strand
TCCCCGGCGTCATGGAAGGCACCGCAAAGCCCGACTACAAGACCTGCGTTGCCATTTCCACCACCGCGGCTCTTAAGGAGATGCTCGTCCCCGGCATCATGGCGGTCGTCGCTCCTCTGGCAGTCGGCATCATTCTCGGCTCCACCGCTCTTGCGGGTCTGCTCGCAGGCTCCCTCGTTTCCGGTGTTATGCTGGCAATGTTCATGTCCAACGCCGGCGGCGCATGGGATAACGCAAAGAAGTACATAGAGGAAGGCAATCACGGCGGCAAGGGCTCGGATGCCCACAAGGCAGCCGTTGTCGGCGACACCGTCGGCGATCCGTTCAAGGACACCTCCGGTCCGTCCATCAACATCCTCATTAAGCTCATGACCGTTGTCTCCACTGTTTTCGCGGCTATCTTCACCGCAAACGGTCTGTTCTGATAAATCTAAACGCTTTTGCCCCTCCGGAGCTGTACACATGCTCCGGAGGGGTTTTTACAGTTTTATAATACTTTATTAACAAAGGTGAGGTCATTTTGTGGCATAATGGCACTGTCCGTAATATGAAGCTTGCCGTTGCTTGACAACGGATGTATAATATTATGGTAGCAAATCAGTACCCACGGATTGGAGATCATTATGCTAAAGAAAAAATTGAAAAGGTATTTTGCTTTTGCGATGGCTCTGGTAATGACGATGAGCGTCATGCTCTCTATGATGAGCGTTTCGGCGTTTGCCGTAACGCAGTCTGAGATAGATTCTCTCCGGTCGCAGAAGTCGCAGCTTTCCAGCCAGAAGAGTCAGGTCCAGTCGACCATCAATTCTCTTCAGGGACAGCAGAGCGATCTTATAGCGCTCAAAAATGCGCTCGACGAGAAAAATGCCATCACCGTCAAGCAGATACTCAACCTTAACGAGCAGATAGAGCTGCATACTCAGCTTATCGAGCAGAAGACCGTGGAGGTCGAGGAGGCTCAGAAGAATGCCGACGACCAGCTCGCAAAGTATAAGGTCCGCGTTCGTGCGATGGAGGAGGCCGGCAGGTATAACTACTTTGAGGTCCTTTTCGGCGCCAACAGCATCGGCGAGTTTCTCAGCCTTATAGATGATATCGGCGATATCATGAAGAGCGACAAGGAGCTTGAAAACTCCTACCGCCAGTCGGTCACCGACCTCAAGGCCGTAAAGGAAGAATATGAGGAAGCCAAGGCCGAGATGGAGGACACCAAGGCCGAGCTCGAGGATCTGAAGGTGCAGCAGGAGGCCGACATTCAGGAGGCCACCGCGGTCATCGCGTCCCTCCAGAGCGACATCAATGCCAACGCCAGCGTTCTCAGCCAGCTCAACGCACAGGAAAGACAGCTCAGCTCCGACATTCAGAGCAAGGTGAACGAGCTCAACAAGCAGCAGGAGGAGCAGAAGAAGACCGACGGCGGCAGCTCCGGCGGCAGCACCATCGGCACCGGCAATCTCGTATGGCCGAGCTACTGCACCTACATAACGAGCCGTCAGGGTCCGCGTACCCACCCCGTCACCGGCGAATATAAAAACCACGGCGGCACAGACATCGGCGCAAGCTACGGCACCGCTATCTGGGCGGCAGACTCCGGTACCGTTGTCTATTCGTCCGACGGCTGGAACGGCGGCTGGGGCAACTATGTCATGATCGACCACGGCAACGGCATGCAGACGCTTTACGCACATATGTCCTCGCGTGCGGTGTCCGTCGGTCAGACGGTCTCCCGCGGTCAGACCATCGGTTATGTCGGCTCGACCGGTATGTCAACCGGTCCTCACCTGCACTTTGAGATGTATGTAAACGGCTCGAGGATCGATCCGCAGACGCGCTATCCCGGAGTCAGCTTCACCTACTCCGCCAGCGCCTGATCCGAAAAAAACAACAAAATATATAAGCATCAAAGCTCCCGAAACGAAGGTTTCGGGAGCTTTTGACTTGCTCTGTTTTATTCTATATCGAGCAGCTTTTTTATCTGATCTGCGGTCGCTTTAGTGTGGAACGCACCGTCGCCGTAATCGGCATAGACATCCTGACCGTCGAAGTAAAGCTCTGCCTGCGTCAGGCTGTCACCTGATACGACTGTCACCGTCATGTCCGGCTCACACTCGGGCAGAGCTTTGTCCTCGCCGCTCGGCTCAAGCATTAAAGCCAGCTGCTTTGCCGTCTCGGCATCCGTCACCTCGACACACTTGGCACGGTCGCTGTTTTTTTCGGCACCGTCGCCGTCATACTCGTCCTGATATACCGCGGTCAGACCGTCGGACTCCGACTGCTGATATTCGCCGCTTCCGTCATCACTTATCGGGGAAACGGACATTCCCGCCCTTGCTCCGGCAAGCAGCACAAGCGCAAGGCACGCAGCAGCAGCAAGCCGTCTTATCCAAATGGTGCGCGGGTGCTTTTCCTGTGAGCGCCTGATCCCGCTCATAATATCCTCGTGCAGACCCTCGGGCACATCCTCCGGCTCACGCAGGCTCTGCGACACGGTGCTGAACGCCTCGTACACCCTCCTGCACTCGGGGCATGAGGCGATGTGCTCGCGCACGCCGGTGCTTTCGGCATCTGTGAGCTCGCCGTCTATCAGCAGGCTTATGAGCTCTATACACTTTTCGTGCTCCATCACCGGCTGCCTCCCTTCTTATTCTCTGACGCTATGGAGTCGGGAATGTTCCCGTCGGTCAGAAGGAATGAGCACAGGTTTTTTCTTGCACGGAAGATGCGGGATTTTACAGTGCCCTCTTCAAGCGAGAGCGTGGATGAAATTTCGGCATAGCTCATGCCGCCAAGCTCGCGCATTATGAGTATCTGCCGGTGCTCCGGCGCAAGGCGCTCAAGCCCGCGGCGCACCGCCTGCATGCTCAGCTTCCGCATGAGCTGCTCCTCAGGCATGGCGCGCATATCCGGAAGCTCGAACTCCTGCCCGTCATCGTCGTCGAGACTCACCTGCTTTTTTCTCGCTCTCGCACGCAGGTGATCGAGGCACACATTCGTGGTTATCCGGTAAAGCCAAGCGGAAAACCTGCTGTCGCCGCGAAACGAGCCGAGGCTGCCGTACGCCTTTATAAACGCCTCCTGCGTCATATCGGCGGCATCGTCCCTGTCGCCTACCATGCGCAGGGCAATATTGAACACCGTTTTTTCATACCGCCGCACAAGCTCCGCAAAGGCTTCGGTATCACCGCCGTTAACTCTGTCGATTATATCCTTGTCGAGCATTTCGGTCATATCAGATCTCTTTTTATACCCTTTATAAGCTTATCTATCCCGTCGAGCGTTTCGACTCTGACAAGCTGCTGTTTATAATATCCGGCATGGGCAACGCCCTTGAGATACCACGGTATCTGGTGCCGCGCCTCAAGGCAGGCAAGGCGCT
>CAVHZB010000083.1:0-7834 GCA_963640555.1 Phascolarctobacterium succinatutens | reverse complement strand
CCGACAGCATCACCCTGACCGGCGGCTGTGCAAAGAACGACGGCCTGAAGCAGGCGATCGAGCATGTTCTGAAGCTGAAGGTCGTAAACCTCAAGACCGACCCGCAGCTCATGGGCGCACTCGGCGCAGCAGAGTATGCTCGCCAGAAGGGTCTTGCAAAGAAGTAAAGCAATTAAAAGGCAGCCGAGAGGCTACCTTTTAATTTCCCGTATAACAAACGCCCGGCTCCGCACAGAGCCGGGCGTTTGTTATATTTTTTGGAGAATCAAGCTGTGGAAATCAGCTTTCGCCGCTTAGCGTACTGTTGTATACATCCTTGTCGAGATCTCCCTCAGAATTTGCAACGAGGACGGATACGCAGGCGTCGCCTACGACGTTAAGAGAGGTAAGGACCATTTCAACAGGTTTGTTGATGGCAAGGATGAGCGCATAGGTCGTGAGTGCAAGGTCGCTGGTATAGCCCATGCCCGTGACGACAGTCAGCAGAAGCACCGAACCTGCTGCGGGAATGGCCGGAGTTCCGGCAGAGGCCACGATCGCAAGCAGAGACATCATCATGAGGTCTGTGACAGTGACATGGTAGCCCGCAACCGTCGCTATGAAGGTAGTGCCTATGACGTGCATGATGGCGGTGCCGTTCATGTTGATGGTCATGCCCAGAGGCAGAACAAAGTTTGCAACGTCATTCTTGACACCAAGCTCCTTGGTCGTGGTTTCGGTATTAAGCGGAAGTGTGGCCGCGGAGGAAATGGTCGAGAATGCAAACAGAGCGACTTTGAATATCTTTTTCATGAAGATGACAGGGTTTAGCCTGGTGCATGTAAATATGACGAGAGGATAGCCCAGCAGGAGGTAGAAAATAAGAACTACGATAGTAACAAGAACATATACGAGAACTGCCTTTACATCGGAAAACCCGTAGAGGGCCATAGCTCTTGTGATCATAGCAAAAATCGCGACGGGGCCGACCTTGTTGATCAGAAAATCTACGCACATCTGGATGATGTCGGAAACGACTACGACGACATCCTTGAATGCCTTCCCCTTCTCTCCCATGATGTTTAGGCACAGGCCGCAGACGACGGCTACGAAAACAACAGCGAGGATCGCGTTGTTGTCAGTGAGCATGGCAGTAAGGTTGTCCGGAACCATGGCGATGAGAATGGACATCGGGTTTGCGCTGTTGATCTCCGTGAGGTTTGAGGTGTCGCGGACGATGTTCTCGGAAACGGTGAATATGTCGAGACTCACGCAGGACATGGCGACTATGCTTGCAACGATGCAGCCGAGAACATAAACTCCGAGAAAGCCGCCTATGGTCTTATATGCGATCCTGCCGAGCTTCTTCATATCCTTGACGCTGTCCATTGCGAGAATCAGAGATGTGAGGACCAAGGGAATGATTATGAGCTTAAGGCCGTTTAAAAACAGTGTTGATATGACATACAGTATACCGAAGCCCGACTCCTTTGTTACATCTGCAAAGAGGAAGGAATATAGACCGCCCCATACGCTCTCAGATACCCTATCCTTCATGATCAGCAGTACAAAGCCGAGAACAAATGAGGAGACGATTGCGATAAGCATTCGGTGGATCAGCTTATTATTTTGCTTGCCCATATGAGAGTACTCCTTTAATTATTTGTGGATTGCTGCCTTGATCTGCAGGCAGCGGCCAATGTAAAACCTGCTTGCAGATCAGAAGCTCAACGCTTGGCGGCCAGCTCTGCGGTAACCTTAAGGAACAGGTCGATATCCTCGGGGCCGTGGCAGTGCATCGGCGAAACACGGACGAGACCTTCATTTGCACCGAGAGCTTCGACAATACGCTTCGAGTAGATGCTGTTCGCGGCACGGGGAGCGGTGGTGATACCTCTCATCTGATATTTTCTTGCAAGCTCAACGACATCCATCCCTTCAATGCGGATGCCGGCGATAAGGTCTCTTCCCTCGACGGAGTCGGGGTCGGCGCTTACGACGACGCCCTTGATATGCCTGAGTCCGGGTACCTCATCCGTGCCTTCAAGCAGACGATAGAGCAGTGCTCTTTCCTGAAGATGGAGCCTTCTCATGCCCTCTGTGTAAAGCGTTTTTCTGTCGCTGCTGTCAATGAACTTGCTGCCGAGCCAGCAGACGTAATCTATAACAGCCATTGCCGCTGCGAAGTTTCCGGGAGCGGGCGTGCCGAGAGCAAATTCCTTCGCATCCTTTGCGATGAGCTTGTGATGCGGCATGTTTGCAACTCTGTCGGAAACATAGGCATAGCCGCAGCCGCGCACGCTGTAGAATTTATATGGAGCAAAGTTCATAGCGTCGATTTTCAGCCTGTCAACGTCCATGATCATATGAGGCGCATGCTGAACTGCGTCGCTGATGATATATATGTCGGGCTTGATAGCTCTGGCAGCATTTACGATGCCCTCCATATCCATTACGCTGCCGGATATGTTTGACGCGGACATGATGCTTAAAAGACAGGTGTTTTCATCGACGAGCCGTGATATCTCTTCGGGCTCTATGCGTCCGGTATCCTTATTTGCCTGGGCGACGCGCAGCTCGACGCCGTGCTTTTCGCAGTGGTACTGCATTGCATCAAACGCAGACGGGTGCTCAAGGACCGATACGACAGCATTGCTGCCCTTGACGTTGTCCATAATGATGTCGACTATCTGGAACATGCACTGCGAGGCCGTAAGCTCGGACATCAGTGCGCCTTCCTTGGCATTGAACATAATGTCGAGAATATCCTTTGTCCCGTTCACTACGTATGCCTTCAGATCAAGACCTCTGTTATGATCCCTCTCGGGGCAATCGGGAAATCGCTCGAGCTCCGTTTTGATCTCAACGGCCTTCTTGAGCCTGAGAGAACCGCCGGAATTGTCGAAGAACAGTCTCTTGCCGTAATCGGGATCGGCGTCCTCCATAAAGAACTTATCCTTCAGCTCAGCTGTAAGAGCAGCGTCAAACAGTATGCCTTTGCTTTCATCCATGATGCTATCTTCCTTTCTATTGTAATATTTATATCAGACCATGCTTTTGCCGTCCTGAAGAATGACGGTATCGTCGACCGTGACGGTTGGCGCCTTGAATATCATATCAATATGCACAGCGCAGGGAGTGTTTCCGCCGAAGCCAATGTTGTCGCCGCAGCCGAAATGAACAGTGCCTCCGCAGCCCTCATCCTCGAGCATGCGGCCGGTGAGCCTGCACATCGGATTCAAGCCTATGCCGATCTCACCCACGTTGTAGACATTTTCATCATTAAAGCTCCTGAGCACATCCTCGAGTATCCTTGCCTGCTCGCCGCCCTCGATCTTAACTATCCTGCACTTTTCAATGGTCAGCTTGATCTCATCGTGGATAAGGCCCAGAGCGGGATGGGGAATGCTGCCGTCAATGTAAACAACGCCGCTGCCGGTCCCCTCGACCGCGCAGATAGCGCACTCAACATCAGGAGGAGAGGAGGAAACTCCCTTATCTATGCTGCGCCCGTACTGCGGATAGGGGGCACGGCCCTCCACGGAGCAGGTAAAATGAGAACCGCTTTTTGTAGTTATCGTAAGCGTCTTTGCGCCCTCCTCGGCGGCAGCTATGCGCGCACAGACGTCCCTGGCCTGCGCAAAATCAGCATACAGGCCGCCGCTGAGCATCATATCGACGCTGTAGTCGGCCATGTTGACAAAGCGGGCTCCCTTTGCGACGGCGTTTTTGCGGGCGGAAGAATGAAAGAGGGAAAACTTTGTGCACCCGAATATAACGTCGGCCTTCTCCATTGCGGCCGCAGCGCAGTCAACGGGGTCCTCGCCGTGCATCGACCGCTCGTTCATCATTATCAGAGTGCGGTTCGGATAGTCCTCGGAAGCCTCCCACATGATCTTCGCAACATCGAAGCTGCTTGGATCAGTGACAAAGAGAATATTTTCTTCCGGCTTTGCCTCAGAGCAGGTGCTCAGAAGCACTTTGGCTGCATAATTGTCTTTCATATTAACCTCCCATTTTTATTTTGATTACTGCCTTGCATTCTACTCAAATCAACTTGCATGCAAGTAGTATGCAATAAGAATACTTGCGAAGGCGCGAAATGTCAATACCTTTGACGAAAATAGAGCCATTTTATACCGTTCGCCAAAAATCCGGCCTCAGCAATTGTGCAAAGCGTACAATTGCTGAGGCTGTTTCAACTGACCGGGCTCTTTTTTTCGTGTAATTGATGCATTGATAAAAAACAACTTGCATGTATGTTGTGTTGCGGATATACTGTCTATGGCAAATGATCATCAACTTTTGAATGGAGGCAGTATGAAAACTATTGCAGCTAATCTAAGCATAAGGGCCTATGATGAGATCAAGAAGCTCATTCTCAGCGGCGAACTGAAGCAGGGAACTGCGATAAGCATGAGCGTTCTGGCTGAGCAGCTCGATATAAGCCGAACGCCGGTGACCAATGCCTGTCAGCGGCTTGAGCATGAAAAATTTCTTACCATAGTTCCGAAGCAGGGCGTTATTATAAATACGATAACGATCGAGGAAGCCTACGGTATCTATGAGCTGCGCGCGGCTATCGAATCGTATAACGCAAGACATGTCATTGATATCCTGACAGATGAGGATATCGAGATCCTCCGCAGCTCTCTGCAAAAGCAGATCAGCTCGGTCGAGAACGGGGATGCCAAGGCATTTATGGATGAGGATCACTATTTCCATCGCTATATTCTGCAAAAGAAGGATAACCAGGAAATGCTGTCCGTTATTAACCGTCTTTACGACAGGGCATACATGCTCGGCATAAAAAACGGCTATTCCAGGCGTCTCAAGGAGTCGGTTCAGGAGCATCAGCGCATTATTGAGGCTCTTGAGAAGCGTGACAAGCTTGCATTTGCCGATGCCATAGAGGACAATATTCTCAACGGCTTCAGAAGCCTCACGCAGAGATACCTTACGTAAAAGCTGTATTCCATGCATCCCGCGGCGCTGCTGCGTCCGGATTAGTAAAACCAGGCAGCCTAAGGCCGCCTGGTTTTCATTAAAAATTATTGTTGATTTACCTACCGGATTGGTTGTATAATTGCCTTGAGAGGTGAATAGTATGATATCTACAAAAGGACGCTACGCCATACGCATACTGCTCGACCTTGCCGAGCGCGATAACGGCGGCTACACTCCCATGAAGGAGGTTGCGGCACGGCAGGAAATTTCACTGAAATATATAGAGAGGATAATGCCCTCGCTCAAAGCTGCGGGGCTTATAGACAGCGTTCACGGCATCGGCGGCGGCTACCGCCTGAACCGTTCGCCGGATAGGTATACGCTTTGGGAGATACTCCAGCTCGCGGAGGGCGATCTTGCGCCGGTATCGTGCCTTCAAAGCAATGCGCCGGTGTGCCGCCGCGCCGCCGAGTGCAGAACGCTTTCCGTGTGGGAGGGGTACTATGAGCTCACACGCAACTACTTCACCGGCATAACGCTCGCCGACCTTATGCACAAGCAGCAGGGCGGGGACTATGTTATCTGAGCCTCGATAACGCCGCCGCCGAGCACGATATCTCCGTCATAAAAAACGGCAGCCTGCCCGGGGGTTATCGCACGCTGTGCCTCGTCGAACTCGATAAGAGCCCGACCGTCCCGCATCGGCACTGCCATGGCGGGCTGCTCGGATTGACGGTAGCGTATCCTCACTCTGCACCGCACCGGATTATCCGGCGTACAGCCGGATATCCAGTTGCAGTCACGAACGATGAGGCGCCTGCCGTACACCTCATCCTCAGCTCCGAGCGTCACGGTATTGTGCTCTGCGTCTATACCGCAGACATACAGCCGCTCCGGAAGCGACAGACCGAGCCCGCGATGCTGCCCGATAGTGTAATCTGCAATACCGTGATGCCGTCCAAGAATATTGCCGCTGCTGTCGATAAAGTCGCCGGAGGGCAGCTCACGCCCGGTCAGGCGGCGTATCAGTGCGGCGTAGTCACCGTCGGGCACGAAGCATATGTCCTGACTGTCCGGCTTTTGAGCATTTATAAAGCCTGCGGCATCGGCAATGCTGCGCACCTGAGCCTTGGTGAGCGAGCCGAGAGGGAATAGCGTGTGCGCAAGCTGCTCCTGCGTCATTGAGTAGAGCACATAGCTTTGATCCTTGGTCTCATCGAGGGCCTTTTTAAGGACAAATTTGCCGCCGCTTTTCTCTATACGGGCGTAATGACCGGTCGAAATACAGTCGCAGCCGAGCACCTTGGCCCGCTCAAAGAGCTTATCGAATTTCATATAACGATTGCAGTCGATGCAAGGATTTGGCGTTTGCCCGTTGAGGTAGCAGGCGGCAAATTTTTTTATGACCTTTTCGCGGAAGTCATCGGTAAAATTGAACACATAGTAGCGCATACCAAGCGAAAAGGCGACGCTGCGCGCATCCTCAACATCATTCAGCGAGCAGCAGGTATGATTCCTTGGTATTCCGGCGTCGCAGTTATCATACAGCCGCATCGTGCAGCCGACGCACTCGTTTCCGGCATCGCGCAAAAGCTTTGCGGCGACGCTGGAATCAACGCCGCCGCTCATTGCAACTAAAATTTTCATTCGTCCGCCCATGTCGCCGCCGGAGTTGCGCGCATTGCGAGTATCGTCTCGCTTATGAGCTCCTCAAGGCTCCAGCCGAGCATATCTGCACCGCGCTGTATGACCTCGCGCGAGCAGCCCGCCGCGAAATTGGCGCTTTTGTACTTCTTCTTGACGGATTTGAGCTCAAGATCGTCAACGCTTTTTGACGGGCGCATTATTGCCACTGCGCCGATGAGCCCCGTAAGCTCGTCAGTCGCATAGAGGACCTTTTCCATGAGGTGCTCGGGCTCGATGTCCACGGTTATTGCGTAGCCATGGCTGGCGGTCGCGTGGATGAGCCGCTCGTCAAGTCCCTCCTCGCGCATGAGCTCCTGACTTTTTATGCAGTGCTGCTCGGGATACAGCTCAAAGTCGAGGTCGTGCAGCAGTCCGACAACGCTCCAGAAGTCCGCTTCGTCGGCGTAGCCGAGCTTGTTTGCAAAGTACTCCATAACGCCGGAGACAATAAGTCCGTGCTTGATATGGAAGGGATCGGAGTTGTATTTTTTGAGGAGCTCAAGAGCCTCGTCTTTGGTGGGAATCATGGAAAGGACCTCCTTATGTTTATATCAGTCTGCGAACAGCGGGGTGGAGAGGTAGCGGTCGCCGGTGTCCGGCAGGAGTACTACTATGGTTTTGTCGGCGTTCTCCGGGCGCTTTGCAAGCTCGATCGCAGCCCAGACTGCGGCACCTGAGGATATACCGACCAGCACGCCCTCGCTCTTGCCGATGAGCTTGCCGGTCGCGAATGCGTCGTCGTTTTCGACGGGGATGATCTCGTCATAGACCTTGGTGTCCAGCACCTCGGGGACGAAGCCCGCGCCGATGCCCTGGATCTTGTGCGAGCCGGCAACGCCGGTCGAGAGCACCGCAGAGCTCTTCGGCTCGACTGCTACGACCTTGACATCGGGCTTTTTGCTCTTGAGGAACTGTCCTACGCCGGTTACGGTGCCGCCGGTGCCGACACCTGCCACGAATATATCGACATCGCCGTCGGTGTCCGCGAAGATCTCGGGGCCGGTGGTCTCAAAGTGCGCCCTGGGATTTGCCGCGTTGACGAACTGGCCGGGGATGAAGCTGTTGGGGGTCTCCTTCGCAAGCTCCTCGGCCTTGGCGATAGCGCCCTTCATGCCCTTCGAGCCCTCGGTGAGCACGAGCTCGGCTCCGTATGCCTTCATAAGCTGGCGGCGCTCGACGCTCATGGTCTCGGGCATGACGATGATGATGCGGTAGCCGCGCG
>CAVHZB010000082.1:0-13696 GCA_963640555.1 Phascolarctobacterium succinatutens | reverse complement strand
CCGCCGCCTCGTTGCCGTCCATCGTCTTGTATCTTCTTGTCATATCTTTTCCTCCGGACTAATTGATTTCTAATTGTTCTGTTATAATTTGATCTATCATGATCACAAGTCTAACACCAAAAAAATGAACTGTAAACAGCAAAATATTACTTGTACTTTTTGAAACGGTGTATTATACTATTGTAGCAATTTTGTTGTTGCGTTTATTTTAAATGAAAGGAGTCCTTCAATATGGTGAACATAAGCAACGAGCTTGGAAACATCAGTATCACCAGTGAGGTCTTTACGAATATTGCCGGTGCGGCGGCTACGAGCTGTTTCGGCGTAAAAGGCATGGCAGGACGCAGTAAGGACGGCGGTCCGCTTCAGCTCCTGAGAAAAGAATCCATGTCAAAGGGTGTCACGACGCACCTTAATGACGACGGAAGTCTGTCGCTGGAGCTGCATATAGGCGTGGACAACGGCGTCAATATAAGTGCGGTGTGCCGCAGCATAATAAAGGAAGTCCGCTATAAGGTCGCAAAGGCGACCGGTGTTCCGGTAACGAGCGTTGATGTCTATGTCGATACCGTCATAGCGGGCTGATAAATAAAGATAATAATCCCTCCCGGAGGTGCTTTTGCTTTGAGAGAATATATAGATGCCGCGGCGTTTAAGGAAATGATTCTGTGCGCGGATGCGGCGCTTGCAGAAAATACCCAGCAGATAAACGAACTGAATGTTTTCCCCGTTCCTGACGGTGACACCGGCACGAACATGGGACTGACAATGAATGAGGCTGCCGCCCAGCTCCGCAAAAAGGATTTCTATGCCGTCGATGCGGTGGCAGACTGTGTCGCCGGTGCGCTCCTGCGCGGCGCGCGCGGAAACTCGGGCGTTATACTCTCACTTCTGTTCCGCGGCATTTCCCGCCGACTCAAGGGAATGGAGACCGTCGGTGCAAAGGAATTTGCAGCCGCGATGGAGGACGGCGTTGACGCGGCATATAATGCGGTGATGAAGCCCGCCGAGGGTACCATCCTCACGGTCGCGCGCATGGCCTCTGCCGCTGCGGTAGAGTATACCAAAAAGGGCACCGACATTGAGGAACTGCTTGAAACGGCGCTGAAGATAGGCGAGGAGGCGCTTGAGAATACGGTGAATCAGAACCCCGTTCTGCGCAAGGCGGGCGTCGTCGATGCGGGCGGCAAGGGATATATCGTAATTTTCACCGCCTTTCTCAAAAGCCTGCGCGGTGAGATAACGGCCCCGAAGGACGGTGTACAGCCCGGAGTTATCGCAAATCAGGACGGTGCGTTTGATGTATTCGGAACCGATGAGATAACCTATGCGTTCGACACGGTGTATATCGTGCGCAAGCATGAGCCGAATGTCGACCTCACACCGCTCAGAGCATACCTGTCCAGCATCGGCGACAGCCTTGTCATCGGTGAGGACGATGAGGCATTCAAGGTCCATGTGCATACCAACATTCCCGGTGAGGCGCTCACCAAGAGCCAGAAGTACGGCACCCTCGAGCTTGCCAAGATCGAGAACATGCGCACTCAGTATGAGGACATCATGGCGGGTAAAAAGGCTCAGTCCACCGATGACCTTGAGCAGATAGAGCGTGAGCTCGAGGAGAGTGAGCAGGTGCACGCCGTGCCCACGAAGCGCTACGGCATAGTCGCCGTCTGTGCAGGCGAGGGTATTGCGAACCTCTTTAAGGAGCTCGGCGCCGACACTATCGTCACCGGCGGTCAGACCATGAACCCCTCGACGGCGGATATAATGAGAGAGATCGACCGCACTCCCGCAGAGGTCGTTTTCGTTCTCCCGAATAACAAAAACATCATCATGGCAGCCGAGCAGAGCATCCCGCTTTGCGAGGATAAGACCGTTATCGTTATCCCCACCAAGACCATCCCGCAGGGTATAACCGCAATGCTCAACTTCGACCCCGACTGCGAGACCTCAGACATAGCCGAGGCTATGAAGGACTCACTCGGCGGCGTCCACACCGCACAGATAACATATGCCGCGCGCGATTCGGATTTCGACGGCTATACCATCCACGCAGGGGAATACCTTGGTCTGCTTGACGGAAAGCTCATCGGCAGCTGCACGGAGATGCCCGCCATGCTCGAAAAGATGCAGGAGTCATTTGAGGAGCTCGACCCCGAGATAGTAACCGTGTACTACGGCGCGGATGTCAGTGAGGACGATGCGCAGGGGACCGCAGGCATCATCGAGCAGAAGTTCCCCGACGCGGAGGTCACGGTCGTAAACGGCGGCCAGCCTGTTTACTATTACATGATATCGGTTGAATAAAGAAAATAACCACCTGACGCGTTCGGGTGGTTATTTTGCAGCATGGAGAAACGCTATGGCAGATTTTACTCATTTTAACGAAAACGGCAGAGCGAAGATGGTGGACGTGTCCGGAAAGGCGGACACCGTGCGCACGGCTGTCGCGGCCGGCAGGGTGCTCGTCAACGCCGAGACCTTTGAGCTCATACGCTCCGGCGGCATGAAAAAGGGCGATGTGCTGTCCGTTGCACAGATAGGCGGCATAATGGGCGCAAAGCGCACATCCGAGATAATACCCATGTGCCATCCCATCATGATATCGGGCGTGGATATAGACCTTTCGCTGTGCGAGGAAAAGCACAGCGTCGAGATCGTCGCCACGGCAAAATGCACCGGTGCGACGGGAGTTGAAATGGAGGCGCTCACGGCGGTATCCGTTGCGGCGCTCACGGTGTACGATATGTGCAAGGCGGTGCAGCGCGATATCGAGATAACGGATATACGCCTTCTCAAAAAGACAGGCGGCAAAAGCGGGGTGTTCGAGAGAAAATGAAGAAGATACTCATGATAGGCACGGGCGGCACGATAGCCTCTCAGATAAGCGGCAGCGCACTGTCTCCGCAGCTCAGACCGGAGCAGCTGCTTTCGCTCGTTCCGGCAATATCAAAGCTGTGCATTGTCGAGTGCATATCTCTTTTTAATGTGGACAGCACGAGCATGACACCGGCGCACTGGGTGAGGATAACGCAGTGCGTAAAGGATAATTACGATAAGTACGACGGCTTTGTCATAAGCCACGGAACGGATACGATGGCATACACCGCAGCTGCCTTGAGCTATATGATCCGCGGCTCGAAAAAGCCCGTTATACTCACAGGCGCACAGAAGCCCATAGACTTTGATTCGACCGACTCGAAGATCAATCTCCTCGATGCCTTTACCTGCGCCTGCTCAGAGGACATGTGCGGAGTTAACATTGTTTTTAACGGCCGTGTCATCCTCGGCACACGCGCGAGAAAAACACGGTCAAAGTCATACGCGGCATTTTCCAGCATAAATTACCCCTTCATCGCAACGCTTCAGAACGGCGTGCTCATGCAGTATATAAAGTCCGACAGCCTCGAAAGACCGGAGTTTTTCACTGAGCTCGATACCAATGTGGGTCTCATTAAAATGATACCCGGCATTGATTTTGAGCTCCTGGAATATATGACGCGCCGCAAGGATGCCGTTATAATAGAGTCGTTCGGAGTGGGCGGACTGCCGAGCTACGGCAACGATAAGTTCCTTGAAACGGTCATTGAGGCGATAAAGCGCGGCGTTACGGTTATAATGACGACTCAGGTGCAGAACGAGGGCTCTGATCTTGCCGTTTACAATGTCGGGCACCGGCTCAAGGGCTGGCGCAATGTGCTCGAGGCATATGACATGACCACCGAAGCTGCGCTTGCAAAGATAATGTGCATCCTCGGCGCAACCGGGGATCCCGACGAGATACGCCGCCGGTTCTACGAGCCGGTCGCAAATGATATCCTGTACCGGAGCGGAGAATGAGATGAAAACAGTTGCAGTGATCGGAGCGGGAGCCTCCGGCATGGCGGCGGCGATAACCGCAGCCGAGGATATGGACAACAAGGTCATATTGCTTGAGCGGCAGCAGCGTGTTGGCAAAAAGCTTCTGAGTACCGGAAACGGCAGGTGCAACCTCACAAACACCGGCGCTTCCGCCGCAAATTACCACGGCAGCCAGCCGGATTTCGTATCGGCGGTGCTCGAAAAATTTACGCCTGAGGATACCCTGCGCTTTTTCGACTCGCTCGGGCTCGTTACGAGCCGTGAGTACGGCGGCAGGGTCTACCCGCAGTCAAACTCGGCAAACAGCGTTGTTGATGTCCTGCGCTTCGCGCTTTTAAAGGAGAATATAAAAGTTCTGACCTCGTGCCCCGCGCGAGGTATAAAAAGATGCGGCGAGGGCTTTGAGGTGCAGACTGACGGCGAGAGCATATTCGCCGACTACCTGATAGTCTCCTGCGGCGGAGCCGCCGGTGCAAGGGTCGGCGGCGTAAGCGACGGGTACGAGCTTTTAAAGCCGCTGGGACATAAGTGCACGCGGATAATGCCGTCGCTCGTTCAGCTCGTAACAGACCCGGCATATCCGCGCGCCCTGAAGGGCATCAGAGTAAATGCCCGCCTTGTGCTCGAATGCGGCGGGGAGACTGTTGCCGGAAGCGAGGGCGAGCTGCAATTTACCGAAACGGGGCTTTCGGGTCCTGCGGCATTTGATATATCACGCGCGGCGGCAGCCTCGTGCGGGGGCATCGTTCACATAGACCTCACCGGCGGAGCCGACATTGAGGAAAAGCTGAGAGCGAGAGCGGAGGCAAATCCGCAGCTCGGCGCAGAGGATATACTCACCGGAGTTCTGCACAACCGGCTCGGCAGGATGGTCGTGAAATATGCCGGCGTGAGCGGCGGTAAGCGTATCGGCGAACTCTCGGACGGTGAGCTTGAGACGATAGCACGCGCCTGCCGTGATTTTGCGATAAGTCTGCGCGGTGTCGAGGATTTTGACCATGCACAGGTCACAGCCGGAGGTATAAAAACCACCGGCGTTAACCCGCAGACGCTTGAAAGCTGGTTCGTGCCGCACCTATTCATAACGGGTGAGCTGCTTGATGTCGACGGTGACTGCGGCGGATATAACCTGCAATGGGCGTGGGCAAGCGGCGTTACTGCGGGGAGGCTCGGAAAATGATACTTGTAAGAAATCTGCGCCTCGATATCGGGCAGGATGTCTCCGAGCTCAGGAAAAAAGCCGCAAAACGGCTCGGAGTGCCGGAGCGCTCGATAAAAAGTCTTGAGATAACAAAGCGCTCGCTTGATGCGAGAAGGAAAAGCGATATACATTGGCTTTACTCCGCCGCGGTAACGGTTCCCGATGAAAAGAGACTGCTTTCAAGGAACAAAAGCCACGATATTGCCGAATATGAGCGCAATGAATACGACATACCTAAGATCACATCTCCGGTCAGACCGGTCGTTATCGGCTTCGGACCGGGCGGAATGTTTGCCGCATATGTGCTCAGCCTTGCGGGGCTGCGCCCTATAGTGATCGAACGCGGCTCCGACGCAGAAACGCGAAGGCTAAAGGTCGAAAAATTCCGCTCCGGCGGAGAGCTCGACCCGGAATGCAATGTTCAGTTCGGCGAGGGCGGTGCGGGTACCTTTTCCGACGGCAAGCTCAATACCGGTATACGCGATAAGCGTATAAGCTGGATGCTTCGCAGATTCTTTGAGCACGGCGCTCCGGAGAGCATACTTTACGACGCAAAGCCGCATATCGGCACGGATATACTTATAAATGTGGTGCAGAGCATCCGCCGCGAGATAATATCCCTCGGCGGTGAGGTGCGCTTCAACTCAAAGCTCACGGGACTTGTGACCGAGAATAACGCCCTGCGCGGCATAAGGGTCGCGGGACCCGACGGCGAGTATGCGCTTGAATGCGGCAGTCTTATTCTTGCGATAGGTCACTCGGCACGCGATACATTTGAAATGCTCAATGCTGCCGGAGTACCCATGGAGCCGAAGCCTTTTTCCATGGGAGTCAGAATAGAGCACCGGCAGGAGAGCATAAACAGGGCACAGTACGGCTGTCAGAGCGGGCTTCCGCCTGCGGATTATTCGCTCAATGTCCACCTTCCGGACGGGACCAGCGCGTATACATTCTGCATGTGCCCCGGCGGTGAGGTGATAGCAGCCGCGTCCGAGCCGGGCGGCGTTTGCACAAACGGCATGAGCCGCTCGCGGCGCAACGGTGAAAACGCCGACAGTGCACTTCTGGTCACGCTGCACACCGAGGATTTTCCCTACGGCGGCGCCCTCGGCGGAATGTACTGGCAGCGTGACATAGAGCGTGCGGCGTTTAATATGAGCGGCAGCTATATGGCTCCGGCGCAGCTTGCGGGAGATTTTCTCGCGCACGAAAAAAGCACCGGCGCCGGCAGTGTAAAGCCGAGCTACCGACCCGGCGTGTACTGGTGCGACCTGCACGATGTCCTGCCTGACAGAATAACACGGGTGCTTGAAAATGCCCTGCCTGAGCTGGGGAAAAAGCTGCCCGGCTTTGATGCGCCAGATGCCGTGCTCACGGCTCCGGAAACGCGCTCGTCCTCACCCGTGCGAATATTGAGAGACGATGACCGGCGCTCGCAGGTCCGGGGCATATACCCCTGCGGCGAGGGGGCCGGTTATGCGGGAGGTATAACCTCTGCGGCGGTCGACGGTATGAAATGCGCCGAAGCGCTCATGGAAAACCTGTAAGATAAACCTGCAAGATAAGCTGAAGCAGCCGCTTTCCGGCTGTTTCGGCTTTTTTACGGCGATGGCTGCACCGGCGCGGCAGAGCTTGTGTTGACATAAAACCGAAAACGCAATATGTTGTGCTGCATCAAATCCTGCAATATTACAATGATTAATAAATCGTGAACCGGCAAAAACGGCGGTAATGCCTGAAACCAAAGCAATTTTTTCGCGGTGAAAAAGTTTCAATGTAAAAAAATGTAGTTGAATAATAACTCACAGTAAAATTAACGACCACTATATTTAGTGGTCGAATGGGTTACAAACCGGTAAAAATAACTACATTTTGTGGTTTTCTATTGACAAGCCCTCAGCCTTATGCTATTGTTTAGACCGTTGATTATAAGGAGCAGGATATGCAGATAACAGGTATTCAAAAATTAACGCTGCTTGACTATCCCGGAACGGTAGCCTGCACGGTGTTCACGGCAGGATGCAGCTTCAGATGTCCGTTCTGCCACAACGCAATGCTCGTGCTGCCGGAGCAGATGACGCAGGATTACCTCACGGACGACGAGGTGTTTGATTTTCTGCGCAGGCGGCGGGGCGTTCTTGACGGAGTTGCGGTCACCGGAGGTGAGCCGCTGCTGCATAAGGATATTCCGGACTTTCTCAGAAGGGTGAAGGAGCTCGGGTATAAGATAAAGCTGGATACCAACGGCTCCAATCCCGCACTTCTGCGTGAGATAGTCGGGAAAAGACTTGTTGACCGCGTGGCGATGGATATAAAAAATTCACCCGGATTGTATGCCGGAACGATAGGCTTCGAGCGTTTTGACCTTGCGCCGGTGGAGGAGTCAAAGAATTTTCTGCTGTCCGGCTGCGTGGATTATGAGTTCCGTACTACCGTGGTAAAGGGCATACACACAAGGGAGAGCCTCATAGAGGCAGCCAAGTGGATAAGGGGCGCAAAGGAATATTATCTGCAGCAGTTCAAGGATTCGGGCAACCTCGTTTTAGGCGACGGGCTGTCCGCTTACGACGAAAAACAAATGCACGCACTGGCCGACGCCATTCGGGAGTATATCCCGGCGGTCGAGGTAAGAGGTGTTTGAGAGATAATTGGAGGATAAAAATGTATCAGATCATTAAGAGAGATGGAAAAGTTGTCGATTTCGACATCAGCAAGATCGCAAGTGCCATCAAAAAGGCATTTGAGGCGACCGAGACCGAGTATACCGATGATATCATCGACTTCATCGCACTCAAGGTCTCTGCCGACTTCCTGCCGAAAATAAAGGACGGCTATGTCGCGGTCGAGGACATTCAGGACAGCGTTGAGGCCGTGCTTTCACGCGGCGGCTATGAGGGCGTTGCAAAGTCATATATCCTGTACCGCAAGCAGCGCGAAAAGCTGCGTAACATGAAGAACACCTACCTTGATTACAAGGAAACGGTCAACAGCTATGTAAATGTTCTTGACTGGCGAGTCAAGGAAAACTCCACCGTTACCTATTCCGTGGGCGGTCTGATCCTCTCGAACTCCGGCGCTATCACCGCAAACTACTGGCTCAGCGAGATATACGACGAGGAGATCGGCAACGCTCACCGCAATTGCGACCTGCACCTGCACGATCTCAGTATGCTCACCGGCTACTGCGCCGGCTGGAGCCTCAAGCAGCTTATCCAGCAGGGTCTCGGCATTCCGGGCAAGATAAACTCATCTCCGGCAAGCCACCTGTCGACTCTGTGCAATCAGATGGTAAACTTCCTCGGCATCATGCAGAACGAGTGGGCGGGAGCTCAGGCGTTTTCGAGCTTTGATACCTATCTCGCGCCGTTTGTAAAGGTGGATAACCTCACCTATAAAGAGGTAAAGCAGTGCATACAGTCGTTCATCTTCGGTGTGAACACACCCTCCCGCTGGGGCACACAGGCGCCGTTTTCAAACATAACGCTCGACTGGACCGTTCCCTCCGACCTTAAGGACATGCCTGCCATCGTCGGCGGCAAGGAAAAGGATTTTACCTACGGCGACTGCGTCGAGGAAATGGCGATGGTCAACAAGGCGTTTATAGATATCATGATCGAGGGCGATGCCAACGGCCGCGGCTTCCAGTACCCGATCCCGACCTACTCGATCACCCGCGATTTCGACTGGTCTCCTACCGAGAACAACAAGCTTCTGTTTGAGATGACCGCAAAATACGGTACCCCGTATTTCTCCAACTATATAAACTCCGATATGGAGCCCTCCGATGTGCGCAGCATGTGCTGCCGCCTGCGCCTTGATCTGCGCGAGCTGCGCAAAAAGTCCGGCGGCTTCTTCGGCTCAGGCGAGAGCACCGGCTCTATAGGCGTCGTCACCATCAATATGCCGCGCATAGCATATCTGGCAGCCGACGAGGCAGACTTCTTCAAGCGCCTTGACAAGATGATGGATATTGCCGCACGCTCTCTGAAGGTAAAGCGCAATGTCATAACCAAGCTCCTCAACGAGGGACTTTATCCCTACACGAAGTATTACCTCGGAAATTTTGATAACCACTTCTCCACCATCGGGCTTGTCGGTATGAACGAAGCGGGACTAAACGCCAAGTGGATACGCGCGGACATGACCAGCCCCAAGTGCCAGGACTTCACCAAAAGAGTTCTCAACCATATGCGTGAGCGCCTGTCGGATTATCAGGAGCAGTACGGCGACCTGTATAACCTTGAGGCAACTCCCGCGGAGAGCACCTCTTACCGCCTTGCAAAGCACGATGTTGAGCAGTATCCCGACATCATTACCGCATCACAGGGCGACACCCCGTATTATACAAACTCCAGCCACCTTCCGGTGAGCTATACCGACGATATTTTCTCAGCTCTCGATATTCAGGATGAGCTCCAGACCCTCTACACCTCAGGCACCGTCTTCCATGCCTTCCTCGGCGAGAAGCTGCCGAGCTGGGAGGCTGCGGCAAATCTCGTCCGCAAGATAGCGGAAAACTACAAGCTGCCGTACTACACAATAAGCCCGACCTATTCCGTCTGCAAGAATCACGGCTATCTCAGCGGCGAGCAGTTTACCTGCCCCGAGTGCGGCGAGAGTGCGGAGGTGTACAGCCGCATCACCGGCTACTACCGTCCGGTGCAGAACTGGAACGCCGGCAAAACTCAGGAGTACAAAGAGCGCAGGGAGTATAATATCGAAACGAGCGTTCTGACCCATCAGGGACCTCTCCACCCCGAGGCAAAGCCGGAGCAGGAGCCCGCCGTCGAGGAGGAGACCTGCAAGGGCGAGACCGGCAGGCGCACCATACTCTTTACGCGTGAAAACTGCCCTAACTGCCGCATAGTTTACAGCTACCTCGACAAGGCGGGACTTGAGTGCGAGCGCATTATGGCAGAGGAAAATATCGAGCTCGCAAAGCACTACGGCGTAAAGCAGGCGCCGACACTCGTCGTCGTTGACGGCGACCGTGCCGAGAAATATGCCGGAGCGGGTGCGATAAAGAACTATCTTTTCAGATAAGTGAAGGCAAAGACTATGTATGATCTGATAGTCGTAGGCGGGGGACCCGCGGGTCTGACCGCCGCCCTGTACGCACTGAGAGCGGGCAAAAGCGTTCTCGTAATAGAAAAAAGTACATTCGGAGGACAGATAACATGGTCGCCGAAGGTTGAAAATTTCCCCACGATACCGTCCATATCCGGAGCGGAGCTTGGCGACCGGCTCACATCTCAGGTGCTCGAGCAGGGAGCTGAGCTGGAGCTTGACGAGGTCGTCGGCGTCGAACTCGACGGCGATATAAAGCGTGTTAAAACCGATTTCGGCGGCACCTTTGAGGCAAAGGCGCTCATCATCGCCGCCGGTGCAAGACCCCGTACTCTCGGCATACCCGGCGAGGAGGAGCTCATGGGCGCGGGCGTGTGCTTCTGCGCGGTGTGCGACGGTGCGTTTTACAAGGGCAAAGCCGTTGCGGTAAACGGCGGCGGAAACTCCGCCCTGCAGGATGCCCTGCTTTTGAGTGATACCTGCTCCAAGGTGTATCTCATCCACCGCAGGGATAAATTCAGAGGCGAGGCAAGGCTCGTCGAGGCGCTCAGAGCCAGAGCCAATGTAGAGCTTGTGCTCAACAGCAGTGTCACCGGTCTGCTCGGACAGGACGAGCTCAGCGGCATCGTTGTTACGGATAATGCCGGAAACAGCAGGCGGCTCGATGTGGAGGGTCTGTTTGTCGCGATAGGTCATGCACCGGATAACGGCGTGTTCTCGCAGCTGATAGACCTTGACGACGGCGGCTATGCCGATTCTGACGAGAGCTGTACGACGAAAACACCCGGAGTTTTCGCAGCCGGCGACTGCCGCAGAAAAACCGTGCGCCAGCTTACGACCGCGGCTGCCGACGGCTCGTGCGCGGCGCTTGCCGCCTGCCGCTATATCGACGCGCTGGAAAACTGAACAACGGTATATTAATGTTCTATAGGGTTCCGGCAGCAATGCGTCTGGACCGAGATAAAACGGCGCATTGCGCTGCACGGAGGGATAAAAGCCCGGGAGATGTATTGGCAAAAACGATACCTCTCCCGGAGCTTCTCGTTTATAAGGAATAGCTATGAAAGAAAAAAATACTGCATGGCTCCTGCTCATTACCGCAGGACTCATGGAAATTGTCTGGGCGTATACGATGAAGCTCAGCCACGGATTTACGGTGCCCGTTCCGAGTATAATAACCGTTGTGATACTCATTGTTAGCTTTTTCATGCTCGCAAAGGCGGTCAATGAGCTCGGCATAGGACTGAGCTATGCCGTTTTCACCGGCATAGGCGTTGTAGGAACGACCGTTATCAGCATATTTGTTCTCGATGAGGGCGTGAGTGTTCTTAAGCTCGTGTCGCTGGCGGTGCTTGCTGCCGGTATAATCGGACTTAAAATGTGCGACGGGGAGGACAAGGCGGAATGATGTGGCTCGTTCTTGTCTGCGCAGGCTTTTTCGAGCTTGCATTCACCGTTTGCATGAAGCTGTCAAACGGGCTTAAAAATGTCAAATACACGATCCTTACCGTGCTCGGTTCATGCGCCAGCATCGGACTTCTGTCGATAGCGACGAAGACCCTGCCGCTCGGCATCTCCTATGCTGTGTGGACGGGTCTGGGAACGCTGCTGAATGTGCTGTTCGGGATATTCGTTTTTAAAGAGAGCAGGAGCCCCAAAAAGCTCGTTTTCATGGGCATGGTCCTTATGGGCGTTATCGGGCTCAGATTGAGCTGACAGGAGAAAAATATATGAATGAAGACAGTAAAAAATCGTATGTAATGATAATTTCCTCAATGCTGATCTTCGGCACGATAGGAATATTCAGGAGATATATACCGATCTCATCCGGACTGCTCGCATTTTCACGCGGACTGCTCGGCGGAGCTTTCCTGCTGCTTTTCGTGCTTGCAAGGGGCAGAAAACTCGGGCACATCGCAGGGAAAAAGCTTCTGCTGCTTGCCCTGACCGGCGCCGTTATGGGTATGAACTGGATATGCCTGTTTGAAGCGTACAATTACACCGCCGTATCGACTGCCACCATGTGCTACTACATGCAGCCGACCATAGTGATCCTGCTTTCTCCGCTTGTGCTCAGGGAGAGGCTAACGCCCAAAAAGCTCATATGCGCTGCCGCAGCCATAGTGGGAATGGTATTCGTCTCCGGCATGATAGAGGGCGGAGGCATTCAGGCACAGGATATGAAGGGTATACTGTACGGGCTCGCTGCCGCCGCACTTTACGCGACGGTTGTCATAATGAATAAAAAGGTACAGGTCGATGACGATTACGAGAAAACGATAATCCAACTCATCTCGGCAGCGGTCATCCTGATCCCATATCTGCTGGTGACGGAAGGCTTTTCGGATATAAAACTTGACGCACTGGCCGTCGGTATGGTGCTTGTCGTGGGCATCGTTCACACCGGAATTGCATACGCGCTGTACTTCGGCAGCATGAAGGGACTCAAGGCTCAGTCGGTCGCGGTTTTAAGCTACATAGACCCCGTGTTCGCACTTGTCCTTTCGGCAATAGTGCTTGGCGAAAAGCTCTCCGCCTTCGGAATTTTCGGCGCGGTGCTCGTCATCGGTTCTGCGATAGTCAGCGAGATAAGCGTGAAAAAACACTCCGCATAGAGGCTATGCAGAGTGTTTTTTGTGAAGCATCAGTTATCCGAAGATGCCCTTGAAGAAATCTATGACCTTATTTATGAACTCCGTAACGGTGTCGGCAACGGTAGAGAGAAACTGCTTTACCTCGCCGTGCTTGGCTGCGATATCCTTCAGATACTGCTGTACCTCCTCGACCTTTTGCTTGAGCTGGTCAATGTCGAGCTTTTCCATAGAGCGGCACAGAGAGATGAGACTGTCGATCTGACTGTCGGTGAGGGTGACATCATATTTCTTCGCAATGTCTATTATCTCCTGCCTGAGCTCGTCGTCGGTCATTTCCTTTGTCTGATCGAGAATAAGCTTGAGCTCGTTTACGATCGCGGTGGAGTCCGCGCTGCCTATCTCGTCTGCAAGCTCAGCCGTAACGGTGAGCTCCTGAGTGCCCACGAGCTTTGCGTCATTATCGAGCTTTTTTCCGGTAATGTCCTCATATGCCTTGTATATGCCGGTAAGCGCAGCCGTTCCGGATACCTCAAACGGGGCGACTATCTTGACATTGGCATCGGTGATGCCGGCTGTCACCATTGCGTTCATATACATATCCGGAGTGCACCAGGTGATGTTTTTGACGGTGACATCCAGTCCCTTGCCCTCGGCAAGAGCCTCGATGTATATGCAGGAAATGGATCTGGAGCCTATAAGACTGCTGTCCACCAGTCCGTCGAGATACTCGCGCTCCTCGGCGTTCGTAACGGTGAGCTCCTTGACATCGCCCTGCTTTATGCCGAACTGCTCGTAGACATAGGCAACATCGTCAGCGTCAAGATCTGCGCCTATGACGGTGCGGCTGCCCTCGATCGCATCCGCATAGGCAAAGCAGCTGCCGAGCATCAGCGCACAGAGGATCAGCGAAATTACTTTTTTCATGTTAAACCAGTCCTTTCAAGGATGTCTGTCAATTGTAGTATATGTG
>CAVHZB010000081.1:15299-20656 GCA_963640555.1 Phascolarctobacterium succinatutens | reverse complement strand
TGCACACCCCTTTAATAGAAAAGTCAAATTGTATCGGCGTCTATGCCCCTATGCATAACTGGACACCAATTTTGATACAATGCGTATCACGATTGGTGTCCAGTTTCTTTTTTGCCAATCCATTGATTTTCAAGGCTTTTTCTGCATTCTGCAATAATAGCTATTTAAGCAAATGAGGCACCTGTCTTTAACAAACCTCGTTTCACAGCCTGCGAATATACCTCATTTGACGGAAAATCTTTGTTGTTTTTCTTGCAATCTAAGAGACTGTATTATATAATATGTGAAGTGTTCACCATTTCACTAAAATGATGGAGGTAATGAGGAATGGCAGAGGAGAGAAAGTTGATAGTCAAGGTCGCGAAAATGCTGACCGACTGCATGGACGCAAAAACGGGACTCGTAAAAATGGATTCGAACCGTCCGGAGTACCGGATGCTCGACACGCTGCTTACCGACGAGATGGCGGAGCTTATGCTAAAAATGGGCAGACGCAAGCCGACGACCACAGCAGCGCTTGCCGAAAAAACCGGTTGGGATGAGGAGCGTGTACAGATGCTCCTCGACGAACTGTCAGAGATAGGCATAGTTGAGTATAACCGACATAACGCGGATCGGCACAAGCAGTATGTTGCGCCCGTCTTTGTCGTTGGCAGCTGCGAGAATCTTATGCTTAACAAAAAACTGCGAGAGAAGCACCCCGAGGTCGCGGAATTTTTCTATCAGATGGGCTATCTGCCGCTGAAAATGATATCCCACATGGTGCCGCCAGGCGGCAGCGGGCTCGGCTTCCACACGGTTCCGGTCGAGAAGGCGATACCCAAGGACAGCAGTTCACTGAGTATAGAGCAGCTTTCGTATTGGCTCAAAAAATACGAAAATCAGCTTGCGATTTGCGATTGCTGCTGCCGTACCGCCATGATAATGCGCGGCGAAGGCTGCGGCGAACTGCCGTACAAGGGCTGCATTGCACTCGGCGATTATGCCGATTACCTGATCGAGACGGACAGGGCGGAGAGAGCCACACTCAATGAGGTGATCGAGCTGCTCCGGCGCTCCGAGGACAACGGATTTATGCATCAGGTCACAAACGGCGACGGCGGCGATGACATTTTTGCCATATGCAACTGCTCCGTCGGCAACTGCTTTGCCCTGCGCTGCTCGCAGCTTTTTAATAATCAAAACGCCTCGGCATCGGCTTACCGTGCGGTTGTCGATCAAAATAAGTGCGCCGCCTGCGGCAAGTGTGTTGAGGTCTGTCCCGCCGGTGCGGCGAGACTCGGTCAGAAACTGTGTACAAGCACCGGAGCTGTTAGGTATGAGCACGAGCCTCAGCCGGGCAACACCAAGGGGTGGAGCGAAGCAAACTGGCATCCCGATTATAGGGAAAGAAACATGATAAACTGCTATGACAGCGGAACATCCCCCTGCAAAGCTGTCTGCCCTGCGCATGTTTCGGTACAGGGCGTTTTGGAGCTTGTGCGTCAGGAGCGTTACTTGGACGCACTCAAGCTCCTGCGCATGGATAATCCGTTCCCCTCTGCCTGCGAAAAATGCCTCCGCAATTGCGAGAAGGTCTGCATGCGCAATGCTGTTGACAGCCCCATGGAGATAGTCGAAACCATAAAACGCCTTGCCGCAATGCAGAGCGAGCTTGCAGACGAACTCGTACCGAAGAAGGTGCGTCTCAAAGGCGAAGACAAGGACTACGACATGCTCATTGCGGTGCGGGGAACAGGCTATGCTCAGCTTAGCTGTGCCTATTTCCTTGCCCAGACCGGATACCCCGTGACCGTGTTCGGCACAAAGCCCGAATGCAGCGATGCAGAGCTTTATATACTAAAAAAACTTGGAGTCACATTTGCTGAGGGAGAGCCGGATGCGGAACGCTTCACGGCTGTTTATCCCGACATTTTTCCGTATGCCGACGGAAGTTCCGCAAAGCTCATTGAGGCCGGTCATCAGGCAGCAACGAGCATCCACCGCCATATCCACCCCGGCCACAAGCAAGACCTCGCACGGAATATGCGTGATTTTAAGAGCATAAAGCGTAAGGATATCTTTTTGCCGATCGACAGCACTAAGGAGCATCGCTGCCTTTCCTGCGGCGTGACATATGTCGATCCGAATCGCTGCATCGGCTGCGGTATCTGCACGACACGGTGCATGTTCGATGCTATCAAGCTGGAGCGCAGCCATCCGGAGTGCGTTAACTACTGCACCGCCGACAGCACGGTCAGAAATGTAGTGATAAACGGCATGAAGCGCGCCGGACACATAGCGATAAGCGAGCTTAAACGAGCCCTCAATTGACTTAACCTGTGTTCTGTGATAAGCTTTGTCCAATCAAGCAAGGTGGGTGGATGCAATGTCACTGAACAAAATCAATGTCCCGTCGGTCAAAGAAGCGTTCGTGCAGGAGCTCGAAAACAAGATTCTCTCGGGCGAGTTTGCAATCGGAGAAAGGCTTCCGACGGCTCGTGAGCTGTGCAGTCTGATGGGTGTCAGTCTCACCATTGTGAATGCCGGCATGAGCGAGCTGGCCGTAAAAGGCTTTGTGGAGATCAAGCCCCGCTGCGGAACATATGTCGCCGACTACCGTACAAACGGCACGCTGGAGACCATGATCGCGGTTTTTCGGTACAACGGCGGGAAGCTCAATCCGCACGATGTGCGCTCGTTCTGCGAAAGCCGCATTGCGCTGGATCCGTTCGTGGCAAAGCTGGTCATTGAGAGGGCAAGCAATGAGCAGCTCGGAGAGCTTCGCCCGCTGGTCGAGAAGCTCCATGTCGAGCGTAATATGGATATGTTCTGCACAACGATACTCGAATTTTTTCAGCGGCTTTATCAGCTCAGCGGCAATATTGTCTTTTCACTGCTGTATAAGTCCACGCTTGAGCCACAGAGGGGAATGTATGCCGTGTTTATCGAGAAAAACGGCTTTGATATCGTTGCCGGTTATGCTGATATGATTTATAAACTGCTGCTTGAAAGAGATGTTGCAGGTGTGCAAAAATGTTTAATCGAGTCTATGCAGCTCCCTCTAAGCGGCGATACAGCGATAGTCTAATGCCCTGCAAAAATCACGGCGGCTGCAGCACTAAACCATAAATGCACGAACTTTTCCACGGCTAAAGAAAGCCTTTAATCGTTAAAAAGTGCACACCGCTTGCACCTTTTAGCGATTTCAAAGAGGCGTGTGCACGGCTGTATCAATATTTGTAGCTGCTTACATAAAATTCGGCAGTCCATCGTTTCATGGACTGCCGAATTTTCTATTTATTTATCTGTTGCCGCTTACTTGCTTTTTACTGCTTTGCTCTTTTTATCCGCTATGACCCCGGCGCTTATGAAGGCTGTTATGGGTACCGAGAGAATGACGCCGATACTGCTTGCAATGCCGCTTATGACCTCCACGGCCATATAAGCCGAGCTTAACAGCTGATAGGGCTGCAGACCTATGGAATACAGGTAGATCACGATCACAAAGCTGCTGCCGATGAAAGCCAGTATAAGCGTATTGGTCATCGTTCCCACCATATCTCTTCCGATGTTCATCCCGGAGCGGAAAAGCTCCTTTGCACCGAGCTTCGGATCGACCTCATGTATCTCGGACAGTGCAGACGCAATACTCATTGCAACATCCATCACTGCGCCGAGGGCGCTTATGACTATTCCTCCCACGAGGAGATATTTAAGGCTTATCGGGGTCCCGGTCTGCCTCAGCTGCAGAAGCGGCTCAACATCCGACATACGCATACCGTCGATCCTTGCAGCCGATTGGGCAACGAGCCCGAAAAGGAGCGCTATTGCCACACCGCATATCGTTGCGAGGCAGGCACAGATTATCTTTTTGCTCACTCCGCCGAGAATGACAAACGAGACTATCGCAACGAGTGCACACACCAAAAAAACAGATAAAAGCGTCGGCGCACCCTTCATGAGCATAGGGATGAGCACCCAGAACAGGCACACTACCGTTATCGCAAGTCCGACGAGAGATTTTGCGCCGGTTTGACCGCCGACGGCGACGGTGGCGGCGACAAACAGCAAAACGACTATCACAAGCGCCAGTATGCGGTTATATTCATAGACGGTGGCCGTATGGCTGCCGTCTTCATATGTCGAGATTATCATTACGACGCCGTCGCCCTCGGAAACCGGCGCGCCGTAAAGAGGTCCTGCAAAATTGCTTACCTTCAGCGTTTCCCCCTTATACCTGCCGGAGGTCACCTCTACAAGGAGGGTCTGCTCTCCCCTTGCATTTCCCTCGGCGACTTCATCGGGCACGGTATTATCCGTAAGCACCTGAGTTACAACGCCCTTTTCATACTCGGCATACTCGTCTGCCTGCTGCGTGCTATTATCCGGAGCCGCCCAGATACGCGCCGCAATAAAGATAACAGCGGCCAGGACGAGGATGATGACCGACCATTTATTTTTTGCAATATAATTTTTCATTTTCGACTCACTTTCGGAGTTGTTTATTTCAGAATAGCAATTTACTTCCGCTTTGTCAAGAAGCACAAAATGCACCTCAAAAAAAGTCAAATATGCACAAAACGCGGTGCGATGGATGAAATGTCTCATTATATGCTGGATAATTCTTATTGTATATGTTAGTATAGACTCAGCTGATTTTAGCAAATAATAAGGAGGTAATGAACAAATGAGATCAACAAAGCTTAACAGAGCTCTGTCCTTCCTGCTGGTTCTGGTCATGATAATGACTCTCATGCCCACGGCAGCACTGGCAGACCCTGTTGGCGAAACGAAAAGCAGCAGTTCTTATGACAGCATAGACGCAAAATATTCCGTTTATGAAAAGGTCGATAAGCCTGCCGCAGGCGATACCGTTGTCATTTATAATGCCGGCAACAGTATGGCTGTAACATCCGAAATTCTGTCTACTTACTATCTCAAGCCGCTGAGCATTTCTCCCGATGCCGAGCTCGGTGTGCTCGCATCCGACAGCAAGCTCATTGCTTGGACAGTAAGCGTAGACGAAAACGGACTTTACACCTTCAAGCAGGGCGACACCACGCTCAAGATGGGTACCAACAGCAACAAGTTCAATCTTTCCGGAGTTGACACCGCTACCGACAAGTGGCATCTTGACACCTGCAATGCCGCAAACGGTTCTTATTACATGTACGGCGACGGCATGAATGGCAGCTACGGCAATGTTTACATAGAGTATTTCCTTTATAACAGCACCACTCCCGAATTTACAGCTTACAGCACCAACAGCAGCAAGCTCAACGAAAAGGCTTTCGGCATGACCTTCTACAAGCTCGTGCGCGAGGGCGTTTCGGACACTCCCGAGGATACCGGTCTGCCGCAGGTCGGTGATGAGG
>CAVHZB010000081.1:0-15289 GCA_963640555.1 Phascolarctobacterium succinatutens | reverse complement strand
GGTCGTTATCTATAACCAGAGCGCCAAGGGTGTGCTGGCACTTCAGAACGACACAGACTCACTCAACATGGCATCAGCGACCATTGCGGACGGTAAGGCAGTTCCGTCTAACGGCGCAGTTGTATTCAAGGTAGAGAAAAGCGGCGAGTATTACCGTTTCTACAACAAGACCTACGGCTACCTCTGCTCCAACGGCACCGGCAACAACGCCTTCTACAGCAAGGACTTCTCCGAGGACGGCGTGACGGCGGATGACGCCGACTGGCTCGTCCGCTCCTGCAGCGGCGGCGTGGGCGGCTATGAGATGGAGAGCCGCACCGCCAAGTATAACGGCAAGTACAGCCAGTGGCTCGAGTACTACGCCGACAGCTTCAAGACCTACTCCATGTATAACGTCACCGACTACACCATCTACTCCTTCTATTTCTACGGTGTGGCCGACGGCGTCAACGTCACCCGCGGCATCGTCAACGCCCCGTCCGTCGACTTCGGCACGGTCTATACCGCCTATGTCGGCCAGGACTACACGCTGACCTTCACCATCGACGCGCCCTTCGGCGTGGCCGGTGACGTGACCGTCACGCTCGGCGGCAAGACGCTCCCCGTCACGCTCAGCGACGGGACGTACAGCGTCACCATCCCCGCCGCCGACATCTCCGGCGACAAGCTGACCGTCTCCGTCTCCGCGAAGGATACCGAGGGCGTCGCCATCGCCGGTATGGTTGAGATCCCCGTGCTCGACGAGCCGGTCATCTCCGACCTGACTCCCGCCGCAAACGCCCAGACGGGCGATAACAAGCGCCCGGAGATCTCCGCCGCCATCACCAACGAGGGCAGCGGCGCCGCGGTCACCATGACCGTGAACGGTGAGACCGTCTCCGCCGTCTACGGCGGCGGCCGCATCACCTACACCCCCGCCGCCGACATGGCCGACGGCCGCGTGAGCGTGACCGTCACCGTCACCCGCACCGACGGCAAGTCCGCCACCAAGACATGGAGCTTCACGGTCGGCGTGGCAGAGTATCAGCTCTACTTCGGTCAGCTTCATTCCCACACCCAGTATTCCGACGGCGCAGGCTCGCTTGACAGCGCGCTGGATTACATAAAGAGTCTGCCCGAGAGCGCAAATGTTCAGTTTGTCGCATTCACCGATCACTCCAACTACTTTGACTCCACCTCCGACGCCAACCCCGAGGGCGCGCTCTATGACATGAACCTCGCCTCCGAGTCCAGCCAGAAGCTCTGGAAGGAGTATAAGGACAAGGTCGCCGACTTCAATGCCAATCAGTCCAAAATCGTCGCCATCGGCGGCTTTGAGATGACATGGTCCGGCGGTCCGGGACATATAAACACCTTCAATACCGAGGGCATCGTATCCCGCAACAACTCAACGCTCAACAACAAGACAAGCGACGCCGGCATGAAGGCTTACTACGCACTGCTCAGCCAGAGTGAGGGTGCCGACTCAATAAGTCAGTTCAACCACCCCGGCACCACCTTCGGCAATTTCACCGACTTCTCTTACTGGGATGCGGTCATCGACAGCCGCATATATCTCGTTGAGGTAGGCAACGGCGAGGGGCAGATAGGTGCAGGCGGCTATTACCCCAGCTACGAGCAGTATATTCTCGCGCTCGACAAGGGCTGGCATGTTGCTCCGACCAACAATCAGGACAACCACAAGGGTAAGTGGGGCAACGCAAACGACGCCCGCGATGTCATTCTCACCGACGATTTCAGCGAGGCTGGCATTTATCAGGCCATCCGCGATATGCGCGTTTACTCCACCGAGGACAAGAACCTTGAGGTAAACTACACCGTTAACGATCTTCCCCTCGGCAGCCAGATCACCAAGGTACCCGAAAAGCTCAACATCAATGTTTCCGTCTATGATCCTGACAACACCGACTCGATAAGCAAGGTCGAGGTAGTGGTAAATTCCGGCAAGGTCGCCCACACATGGTCCGACCCCGCCGAGCTTGCAAGCGGCAACTTCTCCGTTGAGCTCGATCCCGAATACAGCTACTACTTTATTCGCGTAACTCAGGCTGACGGCGATCTCGCCGTTACCGCTCCCGTTTGGGTCGGCGAAAGCCTCAAGCTCGGCATATCCACCTTTGAGTGCGGCACCTCTACGCCCGTCACCGGCGAGGAGCTTGAGCTGACCACCACCGTGTTCAACAGTGAAGCAAGCGACGCCAAGATAACCTCCGTCGTCTACACCACCGACGGCAGCAATGTTATCCACTCCGACATCTACGACGGCGATGACGCAATAGTCGTTGAAAAGGGCTCGACCAATTCCGTCACCTTTAAGTACACTCCGACGGCAGCGAAGGTCACCAAGATAACCGTGACAGTCAACCTCGAGTTGGACGGCAAGGACTACAGCTTCAGCAAGGATATAGAGCTGGATGTTCTCGACTCCGAAAATCTCGTGTATCTCGGCATCGACGCTGCTCACTACAACGAGTATGTCGCCGGCAACTACAAGGACTCCATGGGCAACTTCTCCAATCTTGCGGCAGAAAGCGGCGTTCGCACCGTGCAGCTGAACACCTCCGAGGAGCTCATAGCCGCCTGCTCCAATCCCAAGTTCAAGGCGCTCATCCTCACGGCTCCCTCCCGCCGTCTTGCCGCTGCTCAGTCCGATCCCAAGGTCTACACCGCTGATGAGCTCGCAGCTATCGCGGCATTCAACAAAGCCGGCGGCACGGTAGTTATCGCCGGTTGGTCGGATAACTACGAAAACTACGATGTTATCCAGAATGACAGCAGCATCATGCACATGGCTGCAACGCAGAACACGGTGCTTGAAGCTCTCGGCTCAAGCCTGCGTATAGCCGACGACGCAACATACGACGATGTTCGTTCAACTGCCGACGGCGTTGACAAGTGGAAACTCTACTTCAACACCTACGGCGAGAGCTTTCTCACCGACGGCGTTGTGTATGACGCAGAGCACCCCTATGACCGCATGTATACCGAGGTGTTCAGTCACTACGGCGGCGCAAGCGTTTACGCGGTAGGCGCGGATGGCAAGGCTGTCACTTCCCTGCCCTCCACCGTTTCTCCCATCGTATATGGTCACGCCACCACCTACTCCGTCGATGTTGACAAAGACGGTCTGGGCGGTGCAGATTCCACCAAGTACGCCTGCAAGGACGGCGATGATCGCCTGATGGCGATGGCATCCGAGCAGCTGCCCGGACAGGGTCTCATAATCGTATCGGGTGCTGCGTTCATGTCAAACTTCGAGGTTCAGGCGACGGTCGAGGATAACGGCTCCGAGAAGAACTACTCCAATTACCGCATCTGCGAGAACCTTGTAAACTACATCAATCCCACCAAGATCACCGACATTGCCGCCGTTCAGGCCGAGCAGGATGAGGGTGTGCGCTACACCATTGAGGGCATAGTTACCTCCAACGCCTCCGGCTATGACAAGGACACCGCGTTCTTTGACTGCATCTATGTTCAGGATGAGACCGCAGGCATCAACGCGTTCCCCGTTGCCGGCAACTACAAGCTCGGCGATAAGGTGCGCATCACCGGCACCACCAGCTCCTACAAGGGCGAGCGTCAGATAGCCGTAAAGAGCATTGAGAAGATCGGTGAGGCAGACTCCGTAACTCCGAAGAATATTACGGCAAAGCAGCTCAATGACGGCAGCGTTACCGGCTCTCTCGTGAGGGTTTACGGTCAGGTCACCAGAGTTGAGTACAACGAGGGTCTTGTTGAGACCATACTTGTCAAGGACGCCTCCGGTGAGACCAGCCGCATATTCATTGACGGTTATATCACCACCGCAACGGATATTGCCGGTCTCAAGGTCGGCTGCTATGTGACGGCTACCGGTCTTGCCTCGCGCGACGACAGCTTCGCTCTTGACGGCGAGAAGGTCATCCCGCGTATCCGTATCCGCGACAGAGCGGACATTGTGTGTGAAAACTCCGCACTTCCCTTCAAGGATGTCGGCGGCTCGCAGTGGTTCTACGGCAATGTTGTTTATGTATATAACCACGGTCTCATGAAAGGCGTTACCGGCGACACCTTTGCGCCCGATGCAACGATGACCCGTGAAATGTTCGCAACGGTCATTTACCGCATTGCCGGTGAGCCCTCCGTCAGCGGTATGAAGATGCCGTTTACCGATGTTCCCGCCACGAGCTACGCGTATAACGCGATACTCTGGGCGTATAATACCGGTGTGGTCAAGGGCATGAGCGACACGACCTTCGCGCCCGGCAGCGGCATCACCCGTGAGCAGGCCGTAACGATGCTTTATCGCTACGCAGACTCTCCTGCCGTTACCGGCACCCTGAGCTTCACCGATGCAGCAAGCGTTAGCTCTTGGGCATATGACGCGGTGCTGTGGGCAAGTCAGAACGGAATAGTCAACGGTTATCCGACCGGCGGCTTCGGTCCTAAAGACACCACGACCCGCGCACAGATGGCAAAGATACTCCAGGGCTTCAACGAGTTCAAAAAATAAATACACCGCAAAAGCAAAAAACGAGGCTCATCGAGCCTCGTTTTTTTAGACTGTCAAAATTATAGACACAAAAAAATCCACCGGCTTAAAGACCGATGGATAATGGAGCGGGCAACGAGACTCGAACTCGCTACCTCCACCTTGGCAAGGTGGCGCTCTACCGGATGAGCTATGCCCGCACACGGAACGAGATAAATAATACCACAAATTCTGAATTTGTCAAGCACAAATTACCTCATTCCGAGACATTATTTATTGTCGCTGATATCTCCGAAGCCCTTTCCGAACACATTTTTCGCATCGGTCACTATAAAGAAGGCGTTCTCGTCGATACTTCTTATTATTTTCCTGATATCGGCTATCTGCGTGCGCTTCACAACGCACAGGAGCACCTGCTTATTCTGGTGCGAATATGCACCCTCGCCTTCAAGGATGGTGACTCCGCGATGGAGCCGGTCGGTTATATCACTCACGAGCTGCTCGCTTTTTTCGCTTATGATATAGCAAACGCTTGAGTTATCAATACCGTACAGCACAAGGTCGATCACCTTGGACACGACGAACATCGAAATAACGGCGTACATCGCAGCCTCTACCTTTTTGAATATCGCGGCAAATGCAAGAATTATGACGGCATCGGTGAGCAGGATGACCGTTCCGAAATTGAGGTACGGAAACCTCAAGCGGACGAATTTTGCGATTATATCCGTTCCGCCGGTAGTTGCTCCGGCATAATAGATGATGCCGAGCCCGAGTCCCTTCACGGCACCGCCTATAATGCTCGCAAGCAGCATGTCATTTGTCGGCGAATAGCTTGTAAGCGCAAACAGATCGACGAATACCGATGAAAGCAGCATACCTACCAGCGAGGCTATGATAAACTTGGATCCGAAGTGCTTCCACGCGATAACAAACAGCGGTATATTAAGAATGATGGTCATGACACCGACTGGAAGCTCAGTCAGGTAG
Organism: Phascolarctobacterium succinatutens; assembly: GCA_963640555.1. Lineage (GTDB taxonomy): Bacteria > Bacillota > Clostridia > Oscillospirales > Oscillospiraceae > F23-B02. The sequence goes on along the minus strand of CAVHZB010000081.1, from coordinate 9,825 downwards.
TTTATTATCATTGCAATACCGCTGACTCCGCCGACGATTATTGAGTTGGGATACAGGAAAAGCTGAAATCCCGCCGCAAACAGTACGCTTCCCAGCACGATAAGCCCGTACTGAACGATATATTCACTTGCTTTTGTGGCTTTCATGTCGCCCTCCTTCAGTCGTCCATAAGTGACATCTGCGTCTCTCCCCTGTCGTCTTCCCTGAGCAGCGCACCGGCTGCGGGCAGGCTGCGTACTCTGTAGCGTGAAACATTCTTTATCACCGTCTCGGAAAGCGGAGCCGCAGAAACGAGCATGCTGTTTTTCTTGAGATTCATAACGGCGACGCCCTGAGTCGTCCTGCTGGTTTTTAGCTGGAGCAGCGTTGTGTTGAACACTATTGCCCTGCCGTCGCTCGCAAATACCGCCATGTCTATTTCCTCTGAGATCATATATACCGAGGCAAGCGGACTTTTATCGCTGTAGGCATTAATGAGCTTTTTGCGGTTGGTCTTTGTTTCATAGCTTGCAAGGTCAAGGCGTGCAGCCTTGCCGTTTTCAAAGAACAGCAGAAGATTTTTGCGGTAATCTCCGGGGCATATGACCTCAAGCACACGCTCGCCGTCATCCATGCTCAGCTTGGTCGGCAGATAGGTACCAAGAGCCGAGGCCTTGGTGTCGTCAAAATCGGACAAACGGGTCTTGTACACCTGTTGGCGGTCGGTGAACACGAGAAGCTCGGTGCGATTCGTGGCCTCAAAGCTCATTTTGAGACCGTCACCGTCTTTAAACTTCTGCTCACTGTTCATTCTGAGCGACAGCGGCGTTATTTTCTTAATGTATCCTTCATTTGACAGGAAAACGCTGACCGGATAGTCCTCGACCGTGTCGATCTCCGCATATTCCTCTATCTCAGAGGCATACACTATGCCGGTTTTCCGCGGCGACGGGTACTTTTTAATGATAGCCTTGAGCTCACCTGTTATTATGCTCTTTATCCTGCGGCGGCTCTTGAGAGTATCCTCAAGATCTGCTATGGCTTTTTCAAGCTCCTCTATCTCGGAGGTGCGCTTGAGAATATATTCCCTGTTTATGTTGCGAAGCTTTATCTCCGCAACATATTCGGCCTGTATCCTGTCGATACCGAAGCCCATCATCAGGTTCGGCACGACCTCGCTTTCAAGCTCCGTATTGCGTATGATGGATATCGCCTTGTCGATATCGAGCAGTATCATCGCAAGGCCCTTCAGCAGGTGCAGCTTGTCCTTTTTTCTGCTCAGGTCGAAGTACACTCTTCGCCTTACGCATTCTATACGCCATGCCGTCCACTCGCCGAGTATCTCCCTGACGCCCATGACTCTGGGATTGCCTGCAACAAGGATGTTGAAGTTGCACGGGAAGCTGTCCATGAGCGGGGTGAGCTTAAATAGCTTCTGCATAAGCTTTTCCGGATCTGTGCCGCGCTTGAGATCTACGGCAAGCTTAAGTCCGCTGAGATCGGTCTCATCGCGCATATCGTTTATTTCTTTTATCTTACCTGCTTTTATGAGCTCGGCTACCTTATCTACTATCGCCTCCGAGGTCGTCGTATACGGTATCTCGTATATCTCGATGATATTCTCCTTGGGCAGGTATCTCCAGCGAGAGCGCACCTTAAAGCTGCCTCTGCCGGTGTTATATATATTCTCCATCTCTGCGCGGTCATACACGATCTCGCCGCCTGTGGAAAAGTCGGGAGCCGGCATGGACAAGAAGATATCACATTCCGGATCCTGAAGGTACTCAATAGTCGCTCTGCACACTTCCTCGAGATTAAAGCCGCATATCTGGCTTGCCATTCCGACTGCTATGCCGGTGTTGCTCGAAACGAGAACATTCGGAAACGCCGTGGGCAGAAGTGCGGGCTCCTTCATGCTGCCGTCATAGTTGTCGTTGAACTCGACCGTGTCCTTATCTATATCGCCGAATATATCCGCGCAGATCGGCGCAAGCTTTGCCTCGGTATAACGAGAGGCTGCATAGGACATATCTCGCGAATAGACCTTGCCGAAGTTGCCCTTTGAATCGACAAACGGGGTAAGCAGCGCGTCATAGCCCTTCGAAAGGCGCACCATCGTATCATATATGGCCGCATCGCCGTGCGGATTCAGGCGCATCGTCTGACCGACGATATTTGCGCTTTTTGTACGAGCGCCGGTCAGAAGCCCCATTTTGTACATCGTATACAGAAGCTTGCGGTGCGACGGCTTAAAGCCGTCTATCTCCGGTATGGCTCGTGATATGATAACGCTCATGGCGTACGGCATATAGTTCTGCTCAAGAGTCTCCGTTATCGGCTGCTCCAGTACCTCGGCTCTGAGTCCTACGACATTGGGATTATTGAATTGTTTTTTCTCGTTAGACTGTTTTTTAGCCATAAGCCATCCTTTCAGTGCCTTTTACCTTTGGTTTTTTCTCCCGTTATAAGATTTCTTTTGCAGTTGGGGCAGTTGACTGCCTTGAACAATCCGAGGTATATATGCTTGCCGCAGTTAGCGCACTTGCAGAAAAGTCCTATCACGACAAACGACAAAACGAAAAATACGACAGATAATATTCCGAGAGTTGCTGACATCTGCACATTGCTGTCCTTTGCAATAACGCCGGCAATGCACGAGACCATGCACATTCCGAGCAGCAGCTTCACGAGATTGCGAGCCTTGTCAAACTTCATATTCTCACCTCTTACGATATATCAGCCATGTCGAGATACAGGTATCCGTTTTCTGCAATGTGGTTCTTTCTTCCGGCAAGATCGTCGCCCAGCAGCAGGTCAAACACCTGCGCCATATGCTCGGCATCCTCGGGCATGACCTTTATCAGCCTGCGCGTTTCCGGATTCATCGTTGTCATCCACATCATATCCGGGTCGTTCTCACCGAGACCCTTGCTGCGGTTTATTGTCGCCTTTGCTCCGTTTAAGGACGAAACTATCTCGCTCTTTTCCCTGTCGGAGTACGCAAAATAGGTCTTGCCCCTGCTCTCTATCTCATAAAGCGGGGATTCCGCGATATATACATATCCCTCGCGTATGAGCGTTGGGATAAGGCGGTATATCATGGTCAGAATAAGCGTTCTTATCTGGAAGCCGTCGACATCGGCGTCGGTGCAGATGATGACTTTATTCCAGCGGAGATTATTTATATCAAATGCGTTGAGGTCCTTCTGTCCCTTTGCCTGAACCTCGACCCCGCAGCCGAGCACCTTTAAAAGATCGGTTATTACATCGCTTTTGAATATTCTCACATAGTCGGCCTTCAGGCAGTTGAGTATCTTGCCTCGAACCGGCATTATACCCTGAAAATCGGCATCGCGCGAAAGCTTACAGGCACCGAGAGCGGAGTCGCCCTCGACGATATATATCTCACGCTTTTCCGGATCGCGGCTTCGGCAGTCAACAAACTTCTGCACGCGGTTTGCAATGTCTATGCTGCCGGAGAGCTTTTTCTTCATGCCCTGTCGGGTCTTCTCCGCCGCCTCCCGGCTGCGCTTGTTCACGAGCACCTGTTCGGCTATCCTGTCGGCCTCGGGCTTGTTCTCAATGAAATATATCTCGAGCTTTTCCTTAAAAAAGTCGGTCATTGCTTCCTGAATGAAGCGGTTCGTTATCGCCTTTTTCGTTTGGTTCTCGTATGAGGTCTGTGTTGAGAAGCAGTTCGTCACGAGCACAAGGCAGTCGGCAACATCCTGAAAATTTATTTTGCTCTCGTTTTTCTGGTACTTTCCTATTTTCTTTATGTAAGCATCTATCGCGTACACGAACGCGCTCCTCGCAGCCTTTTCCGGCGCGCCGCCGTACTCGAGCCATGATGAGTTGTGATAGTACTCTATCGCCTTGACCTTATTGGAAAAGCAAAACGCAGCCGACAGCTTGACCTTGTACTCAGGCTTATCGTCGCGGTCTCTGCCCCGGCGCTCTGCGTTGATAAAATACGGTGCCGTGAGCGGTTTATCGTGAGCTATTTCGTTAACATAGTCGAGTATGCCGTTTTGATATACATATTCGGTCACATCGAACTTGTTTCCGTTCTGATTGCGGAACCGGAATGTAACTCCGGCATTGACCACCGCCTGTCTGTGCAGGATATCCTTGAAAAACTCCTCCGGAATGTCAATATCCGTGAAAACCTCGATATCCGGACGCCAACGGATGGTAGTTCCGGTCTTCTTACGGTCGGCGGGGCTCACTGTAAGCTCCTGCCCTTTTTTGCCGACGACCTTGCCTTTTTTGAAGTGCAGCTCGTACTTGTTGCCGTCGCGCCAGACGGTTACATCCATATACTCCGACGCATACTGCGTGGCACATGAACCGAGACCGTTGAGACCGAGCGAATATTCGTAGTTCTCACCCTCGTTATTCATATATTTTCCGCCCGCGTACAGCTCGCAGAAAACCAGCTCCCAGTTATATCTCTTTTCGTTAGCATTCCAATCCACGGGGCAGCCGCGGCCGAAGTCCTCGACCTCTATTGATTTATCGGCAAAGCGCGTAAGCGTTATCACGCTGCCGTGTCCCTCGCGGGCTTCGTCTATCGAATTTGACAGTATCTCAAAAACCGCGTGCTGGCATCCGTCGAGCCCATCCGAGCCGAAGATCACTCCGGGGCGTTTTCTTACTCTGTCTGCGCCCTTGAGCTGCGATATACTGTCATTACCGTATCCTGCGGTGGTATTACTCATTTCGCATTTCCTCTCAAATACAACATCTTGCGTAAAAATGCACACATTTTCAACTATATAGTATATAACAAATGCTCCGCATTTTCAAGCGATTTTGAATCAAATGTAAAGTTCCGTACTCGGAGACGCACGGCTTGCTCCCTCGCAATTCAATATATGGCAGCACCGGTTAAAACGCAAAGCAAGGGCAGACAACAGTCTGCCCTCGCCGTCGGACAAGATGCCTTTCGGCTTTATCCGGCTCGACGAAATTCAATGATGCTTCCTTATCGCCGCAGCAGTAAGTCTTGGCATCCCGTCCGACCTGTCTTTTGAGACTTCTTTATATCGGACCGTTTCGTCTGGTTGTAGTATATGCTCAGGCACAATTTTAACTCACGGTAATTAATTCCGTTTTTCCGTTTAAAACCGAGCATGAAGGAATATAATAAATTCAGGCAAAGGAGTGTTTACAATGACGAGAAAAGAAGCTAAAATGTTAAAAAGAGAATACGAGCGGAGATTTTCCGAGATGGCGGATATACGCTCACAGCTCAGGTGCGCATACGCGGCATTTGACAATACGACAGATCGTGATATGATGGACGCGTGCATATATGAGATAAATGCGCTGAAATCGAGGTATAACAGTGCCGTTGTGAGCATCAAAAACCTTATTCAATAGGAGGATATATGGACACATTACATATCGCGATCACCGTTATTGTTGCCGTGCTGCTTTTATGGCTGGTGATAAAAATTTTCGCAACGCCTATAAAATGGGCTCTAAAGCTGCTGCTTAACGCCCTGCTCGGCTTCGTCATGCTGTTTATCTTCAACTTTCTCGGCGGCTTTATCGGGCTGAGCATAACCGTCGGCTGGATAAGCGCCATAGTTGCCGGACTGCTCGGCATACCGGGTATTATTCTTCTGCTGCTGATAGAAAATTTCTTTATCTGAGGGGTATATGAAAAAACTGATAAACAGAATAAGGCGTTACCTTTTCCCTAACCGGACCCAGCTTTTCTGGCGATACAGACGCAGGATACTCTATCCCAACCGTATTCAAAGGCTGTTTAAATCATGGTATCGCTCAAGAATGCGGAAATTGCAGGACAATCTCAACTCCAGCATACCGATGACCACAAGGATAAAGGCCTTTGAGACTCCGCACGGGCTCTGCGGCATATTTATATCCTACGGTGCAAGGATCGGCAAGGGCTGCACGATATTCCATCAGGTCACGATCGGCTCGAACACCTTGCCCGGCAGCAAGAACTGCGGCTCGCCGACCATAGGCGAACGGGTGTACATAGGCGCCGGAGCCAAGATAATCGGCGGCATAACAATAGGAAATGATGTGCGCATAGGTGCAAACTGCATCGTTACCGAGGATATTCCGGCAAACAGCACCGTTGTCATGACAAAGCCCCGCATTATCACATACGCCGAACCCAGGAATAACCGATTCCTTACTTGGGATGAATACGCCGCTTTGACAAAATCATAGGGAATAAGCATAAAAACGGACTGCGATACAGTCCGTTTTTTGTTATTTCAGCAGCTTTAAGGCTTCGGATATCTCCTCAAGCTTCATGCTGTGCGATGCCTTTACCAGAATGGTATCGCCCTTTTCAATAAGCTTTGGCAGCTCCGATATAAGCTCGGAGTTGCTCTGAAAATGCAGTGAGCATATATCCTCTGCCGCACGGCATGTGCTCTTAGACTGCTCGCCCACGCACAGCAGGAGAGAAACTCCGTGCCCGGCGGCATAGCGCCCGATATCAGCATGCAGCCGCGCCCTGTCCTCGCCCATTTCGAGCATGTCGCCGAATATACATACCTTGCGTCCGCAAAAGCACGAAAGTGAGTCTATTGCGCACTTAACGGAGTCGGGATTGGCATTATAGCAATCGTCAACGAGAGTTATATAGCCGGTGTCGGTCACATTTGCGCGTCTTCCGACGATTTGATAGGATGCAATGCCGTTTGCTATCTGCTCGTCGCTGAGCCCGAATTTGATTCCTACGGCTGCGCCCTCAAGTGCGGCATAGACCATATGCTGCCCGTAAAACGGAATATGCGCCCTTATCCTGCGTCCTGCCGAGACTATATCGCAGTCAATGCCGCCGCTGCCGTCAGGCCTTATATTATCGGCCTTGACATCCGCATCACCGCAAAGCCCATACAGGATTTTTTTCTGTCTGCACACGCAGGCGCTCAAAAGATCGTCATCCGCGTTTAAAAAAACGGCTGCATCGTCACTCATATATTCAAGCATCTCGGTCTTGGCCTTGAAAACGCCGCCGCGGTCATGCAGTGCATCAAGGTGCGCATGACCTATGAGCGTGTACACCGCATCGGTGGGGCGAACCATTTTGGCAAGACGGCTCATCTCGCCGAAGCCGGATATGCCCATTTCAATGACCGCCGCCTCGTGCTCGGGCTCGATGCGGAATATCGTAAGCGGCACTCCCAGCTCGTTATTGAAGTTTTTATCCGTTTTCAGCACATTGTACTTTTGCGAAAGCACGGCGGAGATCATTTCCTTTGCGGTCGTCTTACCGACCGAGCCGGTTATGCCGATAATGGGAATATGCAGTGTTTTTCTGTATTCCTCGGCGAGCTTTGCCATTGCTTTTGCCGCATTATCAACGATTATCAGGCAGCCGTTCGTTCCCGGGCAATCGTGCTCAACAATGCAGCACGCAGCGCCCGCTTCAAACGCTTTTCCGACAAACGAGTGCCCGTCGACATGCTCGCCAGGCAGCGCCGCGAATGCAAAGCCGCTCTCAACCTTGCGGCTGTCTATCACGACGCCGAGGAGCTCCTGCTCACCCGTGCCTCCGATAAGCGTTCCTCCGATGAGCTCGGATGCTATTTTTACGCTTATACCTCTCATTTATACTTCTCCATGGAAAGCTCTATTATTTTTTCGCAGACCTCTCCGAAGTCAAGTCCCTGTTCCCTGCCCATCTGCGGGATAAGGCTCGTTGGGGTCATGCCGGGCAGCGTGTTTGCCTCAAGGCAGTATATCTCTCCGGTGGCATTATCCATGAGAAAATCGGCACGGCAGTATACATCTATCATAAGCGCGTTTTTAACGCGTTCGGCAAGACGCTGCACTCTGCCGGTATCCACGGGGCTTATAGGTGCGGGGCATATTTCCTCGGTAAGCCCTGCCTGATACTTGTTTTTATAATCATACCAGCCTTGTTTGGGTATTATCTCAATGACCGGCATGGCTTTGCCGCCCATAACGCCGACCGTCAGCTCTCTGCCCTTTACGAAGCGCTCGACGAGGACATGGTCTTCATATCTGAACGCAAGTTCGAGCGCCGACGCATACTCGCTTTTATCGTTTACCATGGAGGTACCGACGCTTGAGCCGCCGCTGCACGGCTTTACAACACACGGGAAGCCGACCTCGGCATACTCTCCGCCTTTTTCAAGAACTATACCCTCGGGAGTCGGTATGCCGCTTTCGCGCAGCATTATTTTCGTTATCTCCTTGTTCATGGCAATGGCGCTGCCGAGATAGCCGCTGCCGGTATATTTTATGCCGTGAAGGTCCATCGTGGCCTGCAGCTTTCCGTTTTCGCCGTCCTCTCCGTGCAGGGCGAGAAAGCAGATATCCGCCGCCTTGCATATCTCAAGGACATTGCCGCCTATTCTGCTCCCGTTTCCCTCGGCGAGCATTTTTTCAAGGTCCGGAGTTTCCTCCTTGACGGAATAGACCATATCCTCCTGCTCGCGCTCAAAAAGCTCGTTCGGGTCGCCGTAGCCTCCTGAATAACCGTACAGCAGGTCAACAAGGACCACCTTATGCTCTCTCTCCCGCAGTGCGCGCGCAACGCAGGTACCGCTGGTGATTGAAACATCTCTTTCATTTGATAATCCGCCGCAGACAACCGCAATTTTCATTTTTCTTACCTCCAGCAATTTTACTCGCTGATTATACCATAATAGTTTTGCCTGTTCAAATATATATTGAAAAAACATATACGGATATGGTATAATGTTTTTTCGTAATCTATAGTAAGGTCGTTGTGTTTATGAATTATATTGTGGTCGATTTAGAGTGGAATCAGGCGATGAGCTCAAAATCCTCCGTTTTTAACAAGCTGCCCATAAAATTAAGGGGTGAAATTATAGAGATCGGTGCGGTCAAGCTCACCGAGGATATGACTCCCGCCGAGGAGTTTACCATTGATGTAAAGCCCGTGTACTTCAAGCGTATGCACTATAAGGTGAAAAAGCTCACCGGCTTTGACAAGGAGCGTCTCGCCCTCGGGCACACTTTTCCCGATGCCTTTGAGCAATTCAGGCAGTGGTGCGGCGATGATGTGACCTTTCTCACTTGGGGCTGCGACGATCGCGGCATCATGGAGCAGAATATCATCATCCATGATCTTGACTGGGATTGGATAAGCTCATGGATAAATTTGCAGCTTATCTATAACATGCAGACCGACGGCGACAAAAACCAGAAGTCGCTCGCAACTGCCATGGAGCATTTCGGTATCGAGCAGACCCGCATTGCTCACGATGCCCTCGGCGATGCATACAACACGGCGCTCGTATGCTCTAAGCTGGATATGAAGCAGGGACTTGCCATGTATGACGAGGCTGCCCGGGTCCTTCTTAGTCACGCACGAAAGCACTCGTCCGACGACAATGCGCCGGATGCCATTGAGCACAGAGTTTTCCCCGACTACATATCCAAGGCGGAAGCATTTGCGGACGAGCAGCTCGTCGTTCTGCCCTGCCCGAAGTGCGGCGGTGAGCTTTCGCCGCAGCGCTGGATCAATCAGGGCGATCAGCGGTACATGAATCTTCTTGCCTGCCCCGATTGCGGCAGCTTTCTCGTAAGGCTCAAGTTCCGCAAGCATGAGGACGGCACATGGTCGGCAAACCGGCTCGTTTACGATGCGGATGACGGCATGACGGATTTCTACCGCAGCAAGGCGGCGCTGTCCCGCAGGCGCGGGCGCGGTCATTCCTCAAAGAAGAACAGGCCCGCAAGCAAGCAATGATGCAAAAAATCCATCCGGTTCATTTCTGACCGGATGGAATTTTTATATCCTTCGATTACTCTTCCCAGTTGTGCCAGACGTTCTGAACGTCGTCGTTATCCTCGAACATA
>CAVHZB010000080.1:0-29564 GCA_963640555.1 Phascolarctobacterium succinatutens | reverse complement strand
TGTCGCCGCTTTCTACGGCAGCCATGTATTCTGCATCGACCTCGCGGGAAAACTTCTCGGCAGTCTTTGCGGTGTTTTTCTTGACTTCTTTGCCGTTATCGGTTACACTTGGCTCAGAAGAAGCTTTCCTGCCCAGAGCGCCGCTATTTGCGGAAGAGCCGTGATGCACTTCTTGTGCTGTGGGGAAGCTTCTTTCTTGCATATCCCCAATGTTGTAAACAACACTACCATCAGCCCCCATAGAAACAGATATCTTGCAACGGTAATACTTCCCGTCAAAGTCAAGAAAATACGCTGTGCGATGATTCCACCCCTCCGAAGCGCTGTCACCATGTCTGCCGTCTTCATCAGCAATGATACTTTTGCCTCGTGTCGATACCTGCGCGAGCTCGTCTATATGCGATCCTGCGCTGACTTTGCGTGCGTATTCCTCATCACTCAGGGTTTTGCCGTCTCTGTAGCGTGACGCGACTTTACCGGCGGTCTTCGCGGTAAGTGTGAGCACGTCTCCGTCCTCGGCTATAAGCTGGACATTCTGCCCACGGCGTATCTTGCCGTTGATATAATCTTCAAGCTGTTCGCTCCATGAAACAGGATCGTTTCCGAAAATGACCTGCCTGTCGGCGCGAACATATTTTTTGCCGTCCGGCAGTGTCTCGATGCTGTGTTTCACCCCGCCGTTCTCGGGCGGCGCTCTGCCCTCTGCGCTGTTTTTCTCGGCGGCGTATTTGCGTATGCCGCGCTGCGCCTTGACGTAGCTTGCACTGTTCTGCTTTGTTCCGGCGAAGATGTTTATCTTGCCCAGCGCGTCGCAGCATATTTCCTCAAATGCCTCGTCTATGGACATGACAAGCTCGCCGCCGTCTGTCGTGAGCGCGCTTGCATAGTCAAGCGCCATCTTGCACCAATATACGCAAGAACCACTGCTTTCGATGCCTGAAAGCAGTGGTTCTTTGATATGCGATATGCCTTATTTTTTCAGAGCCTTACATCTCTTGCCTGCTTATTGTAGACCTTGTTGAGAATGGGTCTTACGACATAATAAAGCAGCTTGTTATCAAGATTGAACCAATAGATGAGCATGGTTGCGGGGATGATGCCCGCAGCGCCGATAAGAAGTTTCTTTTTCATTTTCATTACCATCCTTCGTAGTCGTCAAAATCAACGAGGCTCGCGTCGAGCGGCTCCTCCTGCATGACGGCGGTCATATAATCGGAAAACTGCCTGCGCATCTCGTTGCGGCTTATCGTGCGGTGGTCGAACATATCGTTCTGCACCCAGACAAGGTGCTTATTCTTATCCTTGGCCTGATCGTTCACAACGCCTGCAAGACCCATTGCGCCCTTGCAGGTGATATCGTCGTACATCAGCACCATATCGCAGTTAAATTTCTCCGCCTCGTCCCAGACCTCGAGCAGATGCTGATAGCCTCCGGTGAGGTGGCGGCGCATAACGCCGCGCTCGTAGTTATGCGCAATGCCGATGAGAGCCGCGTCGAGATCGTCCTCGGAGATGATGACATTGCCGGAGAACATATCCATCTGCGCGGCGACCAGAACGCCCCAGCAGTTATATGCCCATGTGTTGAAGTCGACGTAATAGCAGCCCGGACCGCCCCATGTTATCATGCGGTGGCGCGCCTTATCAAAGCTCTTTACCTTGTCCTTATACGCTTTTTCGGCAATTTTCAGAGCCTTTTTCGCGGTCTTGTCTATATACGGCATGCTGCCGCCGGAGAAGGTAAAATAGAACGCGTGGAACAGCGGAGAGATAACATGACCGAACGCCGAGTAAGGCGTTTTGGCATATTCCCATGCCTCGAACTCGTTGCGCACCTCTTTATTGTGCTGCTTTATCACCTTAAAAAACGCCTTCTCGTCAAACCTCTCGCCGGTCGTGTCCTCGATGAATCTGATGGTCTCCTTCATCTGAGCCAGCGCATATCTGTCGGTGGTCTCGTCCTCCCAGCGCATGGGGATACCGGCAACGGCGGTCGGTATCTTTATGCGGCGCTCTATGAGCTGGCTGTTCATGGTCGAGGAATCGCAGGGCATATTGTTTGTTATAAGGCATGCGCCTATCTCGGGATAATCGTCGTTTATCGCAACGCCGGCGGCGTTTGCACTAAGGCGGCAGGAGTCGGCGGGCAGACCCACATTCTCCATGATATCCATGTAAAACGGTGCGAGATTCTGGTCCATATATGTGCCCAGAAGCCCCTGCAGCACCTCAAGCGGCAGAGCCCTGAGGTTCGGAAAGCCCGCTACTATCTCGGGGCACATGGTCTGCTCAAGCATGACGAACTTATCGGCATATTTCGTATCACCGAAGCGGCGGTCGCCCTTCATGCTGTCGGCTATCATGCCGGTGGTGCCCGTCATTATGGCGTGCATCTGGGTGTGAGATACCCGCAGCGCGGGACCGCGCATACCGGCGGTGCACTTATCTATCATATGCAGCGCGCCGATGTAGCCGCCGAACCAGCGGTACTCGAACAGTCCCCTGACGATGCGCACCGGCGACTTGGTGACGAATTTTGCCAGTATACCGAGATTTATCGCCCACTGGGTATAGTCATAGAAGGTATCCTTCAGCCCGCGCCACTCGCGGTGCTTTGCGATGCCGCTGCCCTTGTAAAAGCGTTTTGCCTCGTTTGCCATTACATTTTACCTCCCTGGATCTTCTTTATCTCGATGCTCTCGACAAAGGCCTGAAAGCGTGTGCGCAGCTGGCCTGCCGATGCCATCGTGTATTCCTTCTCGACGCCGATGCAGGGTATGCCCTCGACCTCGTTCATGTCGTGCACGCCCATGACGCGCTCGTAGCTCCAGAACTCGCAGAACTTCATCTGCAGGTACAGTATGCCGTCGGCGTTGTAGTCGCGCACGAGCTGCTTGAGATAGCTGCGGCGCTGAAGCTGCTTTTCCTTGTTCATGAAGCGCGGGCACTCGCTTGTGGAAAGATAGTGGCGTGCAACGGCTGTCAAAGCGCTCTCGCCGTCTTTTATCTCTATCTGCTCTCTGCCGGGCAGCGAACCGTAGCAGTAGCGGTCGGCTACCACATACGCGCCGCAGTCCTCCAAAAGCTTCGTGAATGCCGGATCGTCGACCTCGGAGCCGGTGACGACTATGCGTGCGCGATAGCCCGGCTTGGGATCGACCTTACGCTTTCTCACCTCTTTGAGCGTCTCCTCCAGCTTTTCGAGGATGAGATACTGCGGGCAGCACTCGCTTACGAGCTGGATGACATGGAACTCATAGCTCGTTATCGGCGGATTGGGAAGCTTTCTGAGATCGCCGAGCTCGGTGATTATACGGCATATCTCGTTGTGCTCCTCTATCGCATTTCTTATCGCCCCGTCGGAAACATCAACGCCGTAAACTCTCTCGAGCGGCTCGAGGATATGCCTGCGAAGCTGAGCCTCATAGTGCTCATAGGCGGCCTTTGTGGTGACAAAGGGCACATCCATCATGCTCATAAAGAACTTCGGGTTCTGCTCCCTGACGAGCCCCATGATGTCGAAATACTCGTGAGCACGGTGCATCATCTGGCAGGTCTCGGACGAGAACATGGCCGACAGGAAATTATATCCGCCCTCCATGCTGCGCTCGAGAATGCTGCGCGTGAAGGGGCAGGTCTTGTTGGTCATGTAGTAGGTGCCGATGTCGGTGTTCGTGGTACCGGGAGCGCGAAGGCGCACCGAGAAGCAGCCGCCGAGATTGAGCAGCACCTCGGGCACAAAATAGCAGGTGTAGCCCAGCGCCCTTTTGCCCTCTGCGGAAGCCTGCTTTACCAGCTCGTTGTTTGCATCCTGAAGCAGGTCTTCAAAATAGATCAGGTGCTTTAAGTCTTTCATGTTATCCTCCTCTTTATTTTCACAGAAATCACTCTGTTTGCCATCGTGAATAATCACAAATGATACTATCACATGGTCATTTTTATGTCAATAATTTTTCTTGACAATCTATAGAAAATACTGCATAATGTTCCTGTGATTGTGATTAATCAATCACAAGTCTAAGCAGGCGGTAACAGTTATGGCGTTTGAAAAAATAAGCATCCCCTCGGCGAAGGAATGCTTCTTCGAGAATATAAAATCGAAAATACTCACCGGTGAGCTCACGCCGGGGCAGAAGCTGCCGAGCGAGCGCGAGCTTTCGGAGCAGACGGGCGTTAACCAGTCGGCCATACACCTTGCGATAAAGGACCTTGAGCGCACGGGCTTTTTACATATCATACCGCGCCACGGCTCATATGTCGCCGACTATATCGCCAGCGGAAATTATGACACTCTGCACGAGATACTCAGATCCGGCAGCCAACACATGACGAGGGAGCGCATCATATCTCTTGTCGAAACGCGAAACGCCATCGAGGGCGGAGCGCTCATCCGGCTTGCAGCCGCGCACACACCGGAGGACATAAGACAGCTTGAAGCACATATCCAACTTTTCAAGGACGCCCGCGGAAAGAGCCTGAGCGCCGATGAGCTCGGCAGCATGACAAAGGATTTTCACTATCTTATCTGCAAGCTCAGCGGCAACGAGGTTTTCATACTGCTCATGAATTCGTTCACCGAGCTATCGCAGGGGCTGTGGCGGCACTGCGCAGGTCACTGGGGTCTCGATGGGCTTATCGAGCAGAGTGAACACATTCTCTTTCTCATAAGGCAGGGACGGGGGCTTGAGGCTCAGGTGTATATAACCGATAAATTCAACGAATATGTCCGTGACTGCGGAATAACTCTGTAAAATATCCCGTGTAAAGGCGGAAGCTTTTTGACGGTTTCAGCCCCCGTTTTCTTGTGAAAACGGGGGCTGCTTCATATATTTGCACCTCAGAATGTGAGCTTTATAAGGTTCTTGTCATTTGAAAAGCTGCTCATTTCCTGCACGAACAGTATCTCGTCGACATTGCTTTCCTCGATAAGGCTCTGAGCCGAGCCCATATAATAGCGCATATCGAGCATTATTATCGTCTCATAGTCGGCCGTCAGGAACGGAACAAGGCTGTTTGCAAACGAGTCCTTTATTATAAGCAGCGTTTTGCCGTTGTTGCAGCCGCCGGTTATCACCGTCTGCCCATAGTTTCCGCCGAAAAACACCTTGTACTTGTCCTTTTCGTTTTTCGCTGCCGTGTTATACAGCGGTATCTGCTTACCGTCGGCAGTGACGGTAACATTGTCGGGCACCGGCGATATATACACCTTATCCGCCGTTGCCGAGGCATCGAGAGTTTTTGAATAGGTCGTACCGAGAAAATCGTCGGCAAACAGCTCCGGTGACGCGTCGTACGCGCCCTCCGGCAAAAGCAGCTTATACGCGGCATATGCACCGTACCATGTCCAATGGTGATCCGTGCGGTAGTATATCTGCTCGGACTTATTTTCCCGCAGGCATGTGTACAGATCGGGAACATTCACATCCGACAAAGCTGCGCTCGCCGTATCTCTCAGCTTCTCGGCATCGTACATCTGCGCATGCGCGGGAAGCTTATCGTCCATGACCGTGCCGGTCGCGGGAACGAGCAGCAGCGTCATGGGAATATCCTTGTTTGCGTTCTCAAAGTCCGATATGAGCGAGAGATTGCGGCTGAGATTTTTCTCGTCAACGCCGTCGGGCGTTATCTTTTCAATGTAGTAGCCGTCCTTGCCGAGATACGCACCGCCTATGTCCTTGAAGCCGGCAAGCTTTTTCACATCGGTGCCGAGCCTCGTCCATGTATCGCGTGCGGGAAACTGATCGGATATATAGGCCGTCACCTTTTCCTGAAAGCTCCCGGAAAGGATATTGTCAAGGCTGAGCACCGGAGCGGTCTGGAGCATTCTGTTTTCGTTTTCCGAAAACTCCTTATCCGTGCCGGCAAATACGAAAACGGCAGGCAGGGTTATGATGGCAATAAACACCGCGATAAGCGCGATATGGAATTTTTTCATCACGCTCACCTCTTAAAATCTGAAGTAAAGGAAGGGATTATAGCTGTCGCCGATAAGAAATGCCATGCTCAGAACGAGCAGCGCGACCGTCAGCACCGATTTAACGGCAAATGCCGCTTTCTCGTTCATGGCGCCGGCGGCGCTTGCAAACAGCTTCTTCGGAAGCTGCGTCGATGCGAATGCGCATATGACCAGCAGCGCAAGCTTTGTTATCAGCCAGTACACATCCAGCCCGCCGAGAGCGCCGTTTGCGCCGAACATCGAGCCCAGATACGGCAGCAGCACGCTCACATCGTCGCAGGCGAATATCACCCAGCCGATAACTATAAGCAGCAGCGAATATAAATGGCGCAGCAGCCTCGGCAGCTTGTCCAGCGCCTTGAGCAGGAACAGCTTTTCAATGAACAGTATAACGAAATAATACAGTCCCCACATCACGAAGTTCCAGCCCGCGCCGTGCCAGAAGCCGGTAAGCGACCAGACTATCAGAAGGTTCAGCGCCTGACGCGCGAGCCCGCGGCGGTTGCCGCCGAGGGGGATGTACAGATACTCCTTGAACCATGTGCTCAGCGTTATGTGCCATCTTCTCCAGAAGTCGGTTATCGACACCGATTCATAAGGATAGCGGAAGTTTTCGGGGAATTTGAAGCCGAACATTTTTCCTAAGCCTATCGCCATGTCGGAATAGCCGGAGAAGTCAAAGTATATCTGGAAGGTGAACGCCGCGGCTCCGAGCCATGCAGTGAGCGCAGAGCTCATACCGCCGAGACCGTATATCTCCGTCCACAGTGCGCCTATCTGGTTTGCAAGCAGCACCTTTTTGCCGAGACCTATTACAAAGCGCATTATACCGTCGGAAAAATCGCCCGTCGTCACAGTGCGCTCGGCAAGCTGCGTCTCAACATCGGAGTAGCGGACGATGGGACCGGCAATGAGCTGCGGGAACATGGTAATATACATACCGAAGTCTATGAGGTTTTTCTGTACCTTCACATCGTCGCGGTAGACATCTATCGTATAGCTCATCGCCTGGAAGGTATAAAACGATATGCCTATCGGCAGCGCGATGTTCAAAAGGTCAAAGCCGGTACCGAATATGGCGTTCACATTGTTTATGATGAAATCCGTGTATTTGAAAAATCCCAGCAGTCCGAGGTCGATAATGACCGACAAAACGAGCAGGAGCTTGAGCCTTTTCCCGTTCTTCCGGTTTTTGTCCATGAGCCTGCCGAAAATGTAGTTGATCAGGATGGAGAATATCATCAGGAAAACATATTTCGGCTCGCCCCACGCGTAGAACGCAAGACTGACTATCAGCAGGAAGAAGTTCCGCCCCCTTTTCGGGCAGATATAATACCCCAGCAATACAAGGGGCAGATATATGCAAAGGAATATCGTGCTGCTGAATACCATCTGTTATGTCTCCGTTATTTAATAAATTCTTTGAATGCCGTTTCCACGTTCTGCTGCTCATTGCACATCATGAGCAGGACGCAGTTTCCGATGGTCTTTATCGCTGCGCTCTGTGCGCGCTCCACCTGATCGGGCTCATAGGTTTTGTACATCTGCACGCGGGAATCGACGTGCTTGCTGAGGCTCACGCCCAGATCCACAACGTCGTTCTGATCCTTGAGCTGCACGACGGCGATCTCATATGCCATGCCGTCGGCGGCATAGGCCAGGAAAAAGCCGCGAATTTTATTATACTCCATATCCGATATATATGAAAAGGCTTTTTCGGCATTTTCGTCCCAGCTTCCCGAAATTTTCATCTCGGGCAGGCTCTTGTCGGCCTCGAGCATGCTCTTCTGGAGCTCATACATATCTATCTTTTCGTTCTGCCTGCCGCAGGCGCACAGGGAAAGGCACATTGCCGCGGCGCAGATGAGGCAAATTATTCTTTTCATCAGCCGGTCACCGTCATC
Source organism: Phascolarctobacterium succinatutens (assembly GCA_963640555.1). Taxonomy (GTDB): domain Bacteria; phylum Bacillota; class Clostridia; order Oscillospirales; family Oscillospiraceae; genus F23-B02. The sequence goes on along the minus strand of CAVHZB010000080.1, from coordinate 21,704 downwards.
CCATCGCAGCCGAGGACAGTGCTGTCCTTCGTGATACCGTCCGCAGCAGCGCCTTCGGCGATATCGCCGAAATATTTGCTGACAGCGTCGTTTATCTTCTGCTGAGTTTCATCGTCAAGGCCGTTTATGTCGGGGTCCCCGCCGTTATTGTCATCGTCGCTGTAGTAGCCTATATACACGCAGAAGATGTTGTCGTTCTCCTCGGTGCTCAGCCAGCTCCAGTACAGGTTCATGATGCGGCTGTCGCCTGCGACGGCATTCTGTATCTGCTCCATGATGGTTTCGATCACGGTATAGGTATCGGCGCTTATCTCCGTGCCCATGTCGAGGCTCACGACGCTGGTTTTCGCATCGATGGCGGCGCGCACCTGCTCGGGGATGCTGTAGATATCCTTGCACTCTACCCTGTTCATGTAGGCGTAGTTGTACTTATAGCCCTCGGCTGCGGGGAAGAAATCGGTGTTCCATTCCTGCATATTTATCATCGAGTTGTCGTCGAGGTTGAAGTGCGAGAAGTTGCCCTTGGAATCCGCATCGGAGTAGACATCGGTGTGGTACCACTCCCCGTCGAGCTTAACGAGATCCCATGTGTGCGACAGATACGAGTCGTGCACGACCATGCAGTCTATATCCATCATCTGCATGAACAGCCTGAAGGTCGTGGCATAGCCGACGCAGACGGCCTTGTGATTTTGCAGAACGCCGTGGGGATTATCAACTACCGCGTCGTTCTCGTCGGGGATAACAGCAAGCGAGCCGTCGTCAAAGCCGATGTTTTCGCACATCCACTTGTAAACGGCAAGCTCCTTTTCGTAGTCGCTCATGCCGTCGGTGATGATCCCGTCGAGCACCTTTTTTGCCATATCGAGCGTTTCCTTATCCTTGTCGGAAAGCCCTGTGGTCCTCCCCGACTTATAGGCATCGGAGATCGCGGTCGTGTCCTTTATTACATACTGCGAGCCGATGGTGACATCGTTTTCCTGCGCGACATCCTCGGTCTCGCCGTTGCCGGAGTTCGCGTCCTCCAGTGCCTTGACTCTTACCATTGTGAATATGTTCATCACCAGCAGCACTGCGAGCATCACCGGCATCGCAACGCCCATTATATTTTTGACTTTTTCCTTCACAGAACCGTTCCCTTTCCTGTTTTGGTTAATAATACGACGGTATTTTAAAAAAGTTCCCAGCTTTTTAACAAACTGTGTGGTTTTATGTAGTACAGTTAATATACTCTCCGCCCCACTCCTTGTCAAGTGCCTTGCAGTTAATTTTAGCGCTTGCTTTGCACGGCAAAAGATTATATACTTTATCTGTTGATAACTACAATTTCCCACGGAGGCCTTCTATGACTGATCTCAGGTTTTACTTTGACGGGACAAACGGTACGCCTGCAGACGGCAGCGTACCCATAAGCGTTATGATATCAAAAGCCGACGCTCCCAAGGAGATCGGCACGCTTGATTTTAATTATTCAGATTCTTTTTTCATGCGCTCGGCATGCTCGTATAACCACAGACTTGCAATACTGTCGCTGGGTCTCACGATGAGCTCGTTTACCTATAAAAACGACGGCGACAAATATACCCGCACGGCTCTGCACAAGATGGGCTTTGACGACCGCACCATAGAAAGCCACCGGTATGACGATCAGAAAAGCTGCGAGGACACCTGCGGCTACATCTTCGGGGCAAAAAAGCTGCCGGACGACTTTTTCCTGATCCCCGTCGTTATCCGCAGCCACCGCTACGGCGGCGAGTGGGTCAGCAACGCCCACGCCGTTGAGGACGATCTTCCCGATTTCGCTGCGGGCTTCAAGAAAGCCGCCGACGAGGTGTACCGGGCGCTTGAGGAGTATATAGACCGGCGCGGCTTCGACCGCGAAAGGCTCAGGATCTGGGTGTGCGGGTACAGCCGCGGCGGTGCCGTCACGAATCTGCTGGGCGCCCGGCTCACCTTTGAAAGCGGCATAGGCAAGGACAATGTGTTTGCATACAGCTTTGCCACTCCGCTCACGGTGTACGACAGAGCCGCATCCTTTACCGATAATATATTCAACATCATATCCGAGATGGATGTCGTTCCCCGCATGCCGCTGCGGTACTGGCATCTCACGCGCTACGGCACCGATATGATAGTCCCCTGCAAGGCAAGGCGAGGCGCCGCCGAATACACGAGGCTGCTCGGACAGATGCAGACGCGGTTCAAGGAGCTGATGCAGGAGCTTGAGGTCGATGCCGACTATGTTCCGCTCGACGATCAGGAGCTCGCGCTGGATCTGCTGTTTGATTATATAGACGATCTGCTCGACACTCCTGAGAAATACCGCGACGACGGGTATCAGCAGCTTGCAATGGACTATATGCGCAGCAAGATGAGCGGCGATGTGTTTGAGCTGAAAAAGTTTCTGCAGTTCCTGCTCGACGGCAACGAGGCGATGGCCTCCGAGCTCTGCTCGCTTATAGACAACTGGCACGAGCTCGGCGGCATAGAGAAAATGCAGCGGCTCGGCATAATGATATCAAAGCGCAAGGCAGGAGACAAATCGCCGGCAACCGAGCTTATATTCACGCTCGTCGGTATTCTTTTCCGCTATGCCGCGAAATATACGGCCACCAAGGTCACGGGCGGCGCTCAGGATTATTTCTATGAGCAGCTTGTCATACTCATAGTCGACACCTATCAGCGCGGCGGCGACTCGCTGATATTGCAGCAGCACTGGCCCGAGGCGTATCTCGCATGGCTGCTCAGCGCACCGGAAACGGACCTGTTCCGCCGCGGAACATATACAAGGACCTGCATTAAATAAAAAATAAAGACATGAAGGAGAACAGATATGGATAAGACCATAGTTGTCATGGCTGCCGGTCTCGGCTCGCGCTACGGCGGAATCAAGCAGATCGAGCATCTGGGTCCCGACGGCGAGATACTCATGGAGTATGCTCTCTACGATGCCGTCAGAGCGGGGTTCAATAAAATAGTGCTTATCATAAAGCCCGAGATCCTCGACGATACGAAGGAGCTGTTCGGAGACAGAGTCGAAAAAAGCTCCGGCATAAAGATAGCCTACGCCTTCCAGACTCCCGACAAATTCACCGAAAGCCGTCCCGGATTTGCCGCCCGTACAAAGCCCCTCGGCACGGTGCACGCCGTTATCTGTGCAAAGGATGTCATAACCTCGCCGTTTGCGGTGATGAATGCCGACGACTATTACGGAGCCGAAGCGTTCAATGTCATGGCGGCAAAGCTTGACGAACTTGAGAACGCGCACTCTGCCGCGATGGTGGCATACAGGCTCAAAAACACCGTAAGCCCCTTCGGGACCGTAACGCGCGGCGTGTGCATGGAGGAAAACGGTATTCTGTCCGGCGTTAAGGAGACCTACAAAATAAAGCTCATGCCCGACGGTCTCATCCGCGACACCTCTGCGGGAGAGGACGGACCCGTGCTCGCACCCGACACGCTCGTTTCCATGAATCTGTGGGGTTATCATCAGGACATACTGCCCGTCATGCAGAGGTACTTTGAAAGCTTTCTCGCCGATCTTCCGGAAGGCGACAACAAGTCCGAGTGCCTGCTGCCGACCATGATGGGCGACATGACGGCATGCGGCGACATTTCCATTGCGGTTTTGAACACCAACGACCGCTGGTTCGGTCTGACATATAAGGAGGACAAGCCCGGCGTCGTAAAGGATCTTCTGCAGCTGCACGCGGCCGGTGTATACCCCCCGACGCTTTGGAACAACTGAATTGAGATAAGAAAACACACAATTTTGAGCGACTCCTTTCCGCCCATACTGCATAAAAAATCTCGGTAATACACAAAGTATTGCCGAGATTTTGTTATATTCTCCGAACGAAAGATCCCTCGCTCAAAACCGTTTCGGGCGTGTGTTCTCTTATCTCAGCCGGCCTAAGTCCTTCAGCATATCAGGGATGGGGCTTTCCCTCTCTGTAGGCTGCCATGATGTCGCGGAACACCTCGCCGTTGGAGGGCGGGGTCCATGTTATGGCGTTTGCGCCGGCTGCGATGGTCTGCATTATGCTCTCATCCGTGGGACCGCCGGTAGCAATGACGGGCACATCCGGATGAGACTCCTTTATCCTTCGCACGACCGCAGGCGTATCGGCCGCGGCGGAGACATTGAATATATCCGCGCCCGCTGCAAGACGCTCCTCAATGTCTACATCCTTGCGCGCAACGGTGATTACGACCGGAATATCCACCGTGTGGCGCACGAGTGACAGCACCTCATTCGAGGTCGGGTCGTTGAGCACAACGCCGGTCGCGCCCTGCATCTCGGCAAACATGGCGAGATTTATGGCCCTTTGCCCCTGCGTAAGTCCGCCGCCGACGCCGGAGAACACCGGAATATCCGCCGCGGTCAGCAATGCCTGTGTGATCACCGGCTGCGGTGTGAACGGATATACCGCCATTATCGCATCAGCGTTTACATTTCTGATAATGCTCAGGTCGGTGGAAAACACGAGCGATTTGATGCGCTTTCCAAACACTATTATGCCGCTGCACTTGTATATGCACTCCGGCACCCGAAGCGCAAACTTACGCAGCGTACCATCTACTCTGTTCGGCATTTTCTTTTCAATTGATACTTCATCATGCATAATTCTCACACTCCAATATTCTTTTAAATGTCTCGGCACCGACAAGGAGAACATCCTCGTCGAAATCAAAGCGGCTGCTGTGCAGCGGAGCGCCGCCCCTTCCTCCGTTTATGCCGAGGAACATAAACATGCCGTCTACCTCCTGCTGATACTCGGCGAAGTCCTCCGCCGCCATAACGGGCTCAACAAGCACAGCATCGTCCATCGAATCGAGCACCGTGTAGAATTTTTCGACCATCTCGCGCGGGTTCGCAACATACGGATAGTGCACGACCGTTTCCATGGATATGCCCGCACCCGTTGCAAGCTCAAGCCCCTTGAGCAGCGAGATTATCTGCGTCATAAGCCGGTCATAAAGCTCGTTGCTGAAAACGCGCAGGGTGCCGCTCATGGTGACCTCCTCGGCTATGACATTGTGCGCCGTGCCGCCGTTTATCTTGCCGAGTGTAAGCAGCGCGTCCTGATGTGGGTCAACATCGCGCGTTATGACGGACTGTATCATGGTTATGAGCTCGGCTGCGACGACTATGGCGTCAACTCCCATTTGGGGCGTTGAGGCGTGCGCGCTTTTGCCGTGGATCTTTATAATGAAATCGCTCGTCTGAGCCATGAGGTTTGCCCAGCGGATGCCGATCTTGCCCTTTGGCACCGTCGGCCACAGGTGCAGCCCGTAAATGCGGTCTACCTTGGGGTTTGCAAGCGCGCCCTCGTTTATCATGCGCCTTGCACCCGCCCAGCCCTCCTCGCCCGGCTGGAAAAGCAGGACGACATTGCACTTGAGCTTATCGCGGTTCTGCGACACCCACCTTGCGAGCAGGAGCAGTATCGTCATGTGTCCGTCGTGACCGCAGCCGTGCATAACGCCGCGAGTACGCGAGCGGAAACGGAAGCGGTTCTCCTCCGTATTTTTCATGCCGTCCATATCGGCGCGGAACGCGATGGTACGCTGAGCCCCCGGCGCGTAAAACACGGCCTTGAAGCCGGTCTCGGCAAGAGTGATAAGCTCGTCCGGCGCGCACTGCTCAAGCAGAGGTCTTATGTATTCGTGTGTTTTATGAAGGTCAAATCCTATCTCAGGGATGCGGTGAAGCTCACGGCGGATCTTCACGCAGTCGTCTTTCATATTGAGGATCTGTTCGCTAAGCTGCATATTATTTCTCCGTTGCAATAAGGGTATCAAAGCCCTCGTTTTTTATTCTGACCCCGCCGGTGAGCTTGGCAAGGGTAAGCGCCGTGTACCCGTCTCCGGTCATACCGGCAAAATTGAGTGCAAACACCGTATACGCCTGCCAGAACAGCTTATCCGGCAGGATAAGCGCCAGAAGCAGCGATATAGTGCATATTGCCGCCGGCGGTACAAAGCTTATTATCATAAACGCCCGCTTATCGAGCCAGCACCGGTATTCGACGAAAGCCGCACCCTTTTTGCGCACGATGCGAGCGGGCTTTCCGGTGACTTTGCCGATAACGGCACATCTTATACATTCCTGCGCAAAAAGGCTGAGCACGGCTATGATAACGGTGAGCAGGAGCCGGAGCGCAAGGGTGAAAACTCCGGACGCGTCAAACAGAGGGGCAAAGCCCTTTATAACGCATGCCGGCACGAGCAGGAGCACCAGAACGGCTCCCGACACGGCGTGAAGCTTCGATCCCGCTTTCACCGCACGCGGCTGCTCATAGCCGCCGGTGAGCTTGTTTTCGTATACCATGATATTCACCGGCCCTCCGGCAGAGGGATGCTCTTTTCCAGCAGCACCTTTCCGAAGCACATTATCGTTATTCCGGCGCTTGCTTTTATGAACACATCGGCATCGCTCCTGTCGCGATTGGCGGAAAACAGGTACACATTGCCAGAGTAATCCTGGCAATACTGCTTGCATTTCATGTCGCCGTCAACGAAAAACAGTCCGACATCGCCGTCGTGTATGATCTCGCCGCGCTTGCACAGCGCGACCGAGCCGTCGTGTATATAGGGCTCCATGCTGTCGCCGTCGATGCGCACGGCAAAATCCGCGGCGCTGCCGGACGGCACGGAATAATCCTCGTAATCGTCGCCGAGTGCGGGCGACGCATAGCCCGCCGCGGCAGGCGTAGCGTACAGCGGGATGATCTTTTCGGCATCGCTCCGCTCCGGAGCGGCTGTATTACGCCCAAGCTCATGCTCGATTATGAGATCGACAAGCTGCCTGCCGTCCTCCGACAGGCGGCGGTACTTGCCGATAAACTGCCATTCGCGCAGATCGGGCATCTCGGGCAGCACGGCATCCTCGCAGAAGCGCTCAACGGGTACATTGAGCTGCTGGCAGATGTGCATCATCATATCGAAATCGACCTTCTGGTTATCTCGCTTTACCATGCTGTAGAGCGTTTGAGCCGAAACATTCAGCCTTCGGGCAAGCTCGCTGATGCTGACGCCCTGCTCCCGAAGCACTTCCTTGAGCATAGAGCCTCTCACTGACCGCACCTCCGATTTTAGTATAGTATACAGTACATACAAAGGATAACATTATACAACTATTATGTCAAGGAATAAAGAGCTTTGTTAAAATTATGAGTATGCGGGTTTGACAATCTTTTTGTAGGCGTGTATCATTTATTGTGGTGATTTATTTACGGAGGAATGGATATGCGAAAAAACAATGAAAAGCGTGACCGCAGCCGCATAGAGCTCGAGCGCAGGCTGCTGCCGCTGGGCATTGCGCTTGCACTGTTTATCGGCGTTTCGGCTGCCGTGACCCGCTTCAATATGAAGCCGTGGCTGGAAACGGTGCTGAGCCTCATCCCGCCGATAGTCGCAGCCATACCTACGGCAAAGGCGGCCGCGGCGCACTTTGTGCGCTCAAGGGTGCTGTCCGCCGAGCTCATGACGCTGCTCGCATGTATCGGCGTTGCCTGCATGGGGCAGTTCACGGAGGCTTTTGCCGTTCTTGTCATATTCGGCATAGAGGGCATATTCGAGCATATCGTTATCGGCAGGACCCGACGCGAGATGCCGTATCTTGCGCACCTGCGCCCCGAGTATGCGCGCGTTGAGCTCGACGGGAGGATAAACATGGTCGATCCCGCGAGGATACGCCCCGGCACCGTGATAACGGTCGAGAAAAACGAGCTCATCCCGCTCGACGGCATAGTTGTCGACGGCGGCGGCACGGTCGACGCTTCGGTCTATACCGGAGGCAGCGACCCGATAGAGGTCGGCGCCGGAGTGAGCGTCGTGTCGGGCTGTGTAAATCTCGGCGGTACACTTAAGGTACGCGTCACCCAGCTCTACGGAAATTCGACCCTCGTCAGAACCGCCGATATCCTTGAGCGCGCCGTACACATCAGAGGGGCACGCGAAAAGCGGCTCTCGCGCATTTCCTCGCTCTTTACTCCGATCGTAACGGTACTTTCGCTCGTCATGGTGATAACGGCCGGCATTATAACCGAGGACTGGCTCGAGTGGTCACACAGAGGGCTCACATTCATAGCCGTTTCGTCGATATCCGGCACGGCGTTCTGCGTATCGACCTGCTATCTTGCCGGACTTTACAAAGCTGCCGGATGCGGGATAATGCTGCGCGGCAAGCGCGAGCTTGAAGCGCTTGCATCCGCCTCCACCGTTGTTATGGACAAGACCGGCACCGTGACCGAGGGCAGCTTTTCCGTTATCGGTGCCGAGCCCGTCGGCATAAGCAGCGCCGATCTTATAATGCTCGCTGCGGCGGCGGAATACGGCTCGGCGCACCCGATAGCCGTATCTCTCAGGCGCGCGTGCCCGACTCTGCCGGATGAAAAGCACATAAGCGATATGCGCGAGATACCCGGTCGCGGCGTCGAGGCGAAGGTATACGGAAGGCAGGTCCTTGTAGGAAACGAAGCGCTCATGCGTGCAAACGGCATAAGCTGCCGCTATGCCGACAGGCATCTTTCCGTGGTCCATGTCGCGGCCGGCGGCATATACTACGGCTATATCATAATCGACGACCGGGTCAAGGACGGCGCGAAGGACGCCGTGCGTGAGCTGTATGCGCTGGGTATAGAAAAGGCGGTGCTCCTGACCGGAGATACCGACCGCACCGGACGCGCGGTAGGCAAGGCGCTCGGCGTGAGCGATGTCATGACGCAGCTCCTGCCGGAGGATAAGGTAGTTGCGCTCGATGAGCTTCTGCGTGAAAAGCACACCGGAAAGCTTGCGTTCGTGGGCGACGCGGTGAGCGATGCGCGGGTGCTTGCGAGGGCTGATGTGGGCGTTGCGATGGGCGCAATGAATGCGCAGTCCGCCGCGTCAAAGGCCGGAGTTCTGATAATGAGCGATGATATATTAAAGCTGCCGCAGGCAATGGGCATATGCAAAAGTGCCGCCGCAAAGGCTCGGCTGAGCTCTGTTCTCGGTATAGGTATAAAGCTCGCGGCGTTTATCCTCGCAGGCTGCGGGAGCATAGGTATCATTGCCGCCGTTGCCGCCGATGCAGCCGTTTTCATGCTCACAAGTGCAAATTCATTCAGAATATATAAGGACTGACCATGAATACATACGATTTTGACAAAACGATATTTTACCCCGACTCATCGGTGACCTTCGTGCGATGGTATATGCACGAGCACCCCGCGCTCCTGCTGCTGTGGGGACCGAAAATGCTCGTCATCGGCATGCTGTATGCACTCAAGCTCATCTCAAAGGAGCGGCTCAAGGAGCACATATTCAGCTTTGTCCGCAATATCGACGATATTGACGCGCTGCTGAACCGCTACTGGGATGAGCATGAGGACAGGATAGCTCAGTGGTACCTTGACCGGCACAGGGATGACGATATAGTCATCTCCGCCTCGCCCGAGTTTGTCGTAAAGCCCATGACCGACCGCCTCGGCATAGAGCTTATCGCAACGCCGATGGATAAGCGCACAGGCAGAATACTCGGCAGGAACTGCTTCGGCGAGGAGAAGGTGCGCAGATTCTACGAGCGGCATCCCAATGCCGTCACGGAGGAGTTTTACTCCGATTCGTATTCCGATGAGCCGATGGCGCGCATAGCAAAAAAGGCATACCTTATAGTCGATAAGGGGCAGATTCCCATCCCGTGGGATTTCAGCAATAAAAAATGACCGCGGTCGCGGTCATTTTTTATTGCTTTTATAAAGTTCAGTACATCTTCAAGCAGGTCCTCGGAAAGTGTGTCCCGGTCGGCACTGAGGGTGTGTATATAGTCCTTTCAAGGGTCTCAGGCTTCTTGCATAGTTTAACACTTCGGGGCAGGCTCTTTAGGCTGATTTTTATGTATGCCCGCAGCGTTCAGGCGAATATGCATGAAAAATATACTTATTTTCCCATGTCTCGTCTCTGTATGAGTCGTATTCGCTCATTTTGCAGCCGTTGTACAGGTCGTCGGCAATTTCGAGGATAACATCGCGCAGCTCAAGGTGTCCGAGATATTTCTCAGGTATCGCACTCAGACCCAGATATGCTCCGAGAATATTGCCCGTCACCGCGCCGGTGGAGTCACTGTCGCCATTGTGGTTAACGGCGGCAATGAGTGCTTTGTCAAAATCATCGGAATATTTCAGAGCGCAGTACAGCGCTATGGCAAGCGTTTCCTCGGCAACCCAGCCCTGTCCGAGCATATGTATCGCTTCAATATCATTCATGTCCCTGCGCGAAAGCTCCGCCGCACGGTCAATGAGTGCAAGCAGCTCGTTCAGATGCTCAGCTCCCTTATAGCTCGTGCTGACATTGGCCCGCATATACGAAACTGCGTCGTACAGCGAAACATTGTCGGAATGGGAAACCACACTTATGATATATGCCAGCGCATGTGCCGGAATGTATCCCAGCTCGTGCCCATGCGTCAGCGCAGCGGCATCTGCACCTTCAAAAGCGGCATATCCGGCTTCTTCAAAGAACAGTCCTATGGGCGCGACGCGCATGATGCCGCCGCAGCCCTTACTGTGGTTTATCGGCTTTTCCACCGTGCCCTCAGCGTCGGATGCAAGTGCCGAAAGGCAGGTGCTGCCGGGAGCCCTGGTGTGAAACAGCTCCGGCACATTCAGCAGCCATGAGAAACGATCTTCGCCCTTATAGGGATAGCTCTGCCGCTGTGTTTTCAGCCAATCCTTATAGCACCGCAGGATATAGCCGCGATACTCGCCCATGATGCCGCGCTTTTTGCCTCTTGTCTCGGCAAGAAGCAGGCCGGCTGCCGTGAACAGCGTCATCTGTGTATCGTCGGAGATTTGGGCTATGCCGTCTCTGAGCTCATATTCCGTGATACCTTTGCCGCCGAAGCGCCTGAATATAGCTCCTTCGTCGGAAAACTCCACGGCATAGCCCAGAGCGTCTCCCGCTGCACCGCCGATGAGACAGCCGCGGTATTTATCCTGTGATTTCACGGTGTACCTCTTTACTTCAGCAGACCCTTGACGAGACCCTTGTCGGTTTTCTGAACATGCCTGAAGACCTCCTCAAAGCGGTTGAGGGCTTCGTCGATGATCTCGGGCGTGTCAGCAAGCGAGGTGTACAGGCGGCTGCCGGCAAGCGTGACGATGCCGTTTGCCATGTACGCTGCGCCCATGCGCTCCATGGAGTCCTTGCGGACATACATCATGTCCTTGTTGCGCAGCAGACCGACTGCGGACTTGACAAAGCAGTTCGACGAGAAGTCGAAGCTCATTGCGCCGGTGCACTCGAGGTGGACGATGGAGCCCTGGTTGTACGCGACGAAGGGCAGGCCGTAGCGGTCGATGAGCTCCTTGAGTCCGTCGCAGAGCCTGTCGCCCATTCTGCCGGCGACCTCGCAGGCGTTGGTGCGCTCGATCTCCTGAATTGCGGTGTAGCCGGCGAGGCAGGACAGGGGGTTTGCCGCCAGAGTGCCGCCGACGTATGCTCTGTGCTTGCCGGTCGCAAGTCCGGCCGCCATGAGCTGGGCGTACTCCCTCTTGCCGCCGACGCCGCCTGCGGCGGGATAGCCGCCGGCTACGATCTTGCCGAACACGGTCAGATCGGGAACGACGTCGAAGTAGCCCTGAGCGCCGGAGAGCGCGACGCGGAAGCCGGTGACGACCTCGTCGAATATCATCAGCGCGCCGTACTTGTCGCACAGTGCGCGCACGCCCTTGTTGTAGTCGTGTGCGACGGGGCGGGTGCCGCTCTCGGGGCCGACGGGCTCGAGGAGGACCGCCGCGGTGCCGCCGAGGAGCTTGTTGCGCTTGAGCACGTGCTCGAGCATGTTCAGGTCATTCGGGCGGACCTCGTCGGTCGTGCCGTAGCAGCCGTGGGGGATGCCGTGCGACTCGAGCAGTGCGCGGCTGCCGGGGATCTTAAGGCCGTAGACCATCTGATCCGACCAGCCGTGATAAGCGCCGCCGATCTTGATGATGCGCTTGTTGCCGGTAGCTATGCGGGCAATGCGCAGGGAAGCCATTACCGACTCCGTGCCCGAGCCGAGCATACGGAACATCTCGACGTTGGGCATGTGCTTGTTGATCTCACGCGCGATGAGCATCTCGGATTCGTGCAGCAGACCGGTTACGGGGCCGCACTCATTCAGAAGCTTTATGACCGCCTCGCGGATGACGGGGTAGTTGCTGCCGAGGATGGTCGGACCGCCGGCCTGGAGGAAGTCGATGTACTTGTTGCCGTCCTTGTCGTAGAGGTAAGCGCCGTCGGCCTTTGCCATGCACATGGGGAAGGGCTTGTTGAAGGCGAGGTTATGCTGAACGCCGCCGGGGATATACTTCTTCGACTCCTCGTATACCGCTCTGGAGGCGGTGCACTTTTCGTCGTAGTACTTCATGATAACGTCCTTGTAGTACTCGTCGGAGACCTCCCATATGGGCTGGCTCGTCAGCTTCTTGAGTCTTTCGTTGATCTCGTTGGGATCGTCCCATCTGCTTATTGCACAGTTATTCATGCTCTTTGTTCTCCTTTTCCTGTTTTTTCTTAGCTATATCATTTGTGTCCTTGCTGTTGCGGTAGACTACGAAGTTATCCCACAGATATTCAAGTGAGAGGTTAAGTGCCATGTTAATGGCCAGAACGACATATTCGTTCCAGCCGTTTACATCGGCGAGGAAATGCTCGTTCCAGATCGTAAACGGTGCAAACGGCACATAGAACAGAAACACCAGAAGCATTGCCTTGGGCACATTCTCAGCGCTCTGGAAGGTAAATTTTCTGTTGAAGGTGAAGTTCCACAGAATGCTCAGGATGAGAGCTATCGTGTAGCACACCCAATGACCGGGGATCTTGATGACCTCCTCGCAGAGGATCATCGCGACGGTCTCGATTATTCCCGCCGAGGCTGAAAAAAGAACAAATTTTACGACTCTGGCAGTCTCTTTATTTTTCTCCGTTTTCATATGTCATCCCTTTCTCTTTGAATATTTTTTCTTATAGACAAAGCGCATAAGCGCCGTATCTGCGGCAGCAAGCTTTACCTTCGAGCCGAGGCCTGCGGTGTGCAGAGCGCACAGAGCGGACTTTTCGGTCAGAAGCCGGAGAGCCTCGCGGTCATCGGGATCGTCTGCCTTGACGACGGCTCCGACACCGCGCACGAACACTGCGTCGCGCGCTCTCAAAGCCCTTACGACCCTATTCGGCTTTGCTTTGACACAGGGCACATGTGAGCCGAGCATCTGTGCCATATCGTCAAGCTGAGCGTGCAGCGTTTTCCCTGTGCCGGCCCACATGACGGCATACTCTCCGCCGGAAAGCTCCGCCGTGGGTATCTCGCGCCTGACCGAGGTCATAAGTGCGGCGGTTTTTGCCTCCGCAAGGCGCTTGGGAGCGGCATTTCCGACGCGCAGATTGCGGCGGCAGATATCCTCCAGCAGCTGCACGCGCTCCATGGTCTGCTTCTTGTCGGCTCCGCAGACGACCACGCCGTGGTTTACCATGAACACGGTGTGCGCGCCCGTCTGCATTGCGGCACGCACTGCGTTTTTGAGCTTTTTCATGCCGGGCAGACCGTACTCGGCTTTTGCGATGCCGCCCAAGGCGTTCCTTTCGGCTTCGGTGATATCCATGCTCTCAAAGCCTGCCAGACCGAGTGCCGAGGCACAGCTCTGATGCGTGTGGATAACGAAGCCGACCTCCGGGAACAGCTCATATGCCGAGGCGTGAACTCCCTTTTCGCTCGAGGGCTTGCGTTTGCCCTCCCATTTCATTGTACCGAGCTCGACGCAGGCGATATCCTCCGGCGTGGTTTTGAGATAGTCCAAGCCGCTCGGAGTGATAAGAAAATGCTCCTTGTCAAGACGGCAGCTTACATTGCCCCATGTTCTTGCAACAAGACCGGTCCGGAGCAGCTCCCTGCCGGTGTCGCATATGAGCTTCCTTGCAATACTTTCTTCCAAGCTCATGACCTCCTTTAATTATTGAGCGCGGCGAAGTTTTTCCTGTTAGCCGCATAAAGGTTTTTGAATACCGCGTAGTTTCTGTCATAAAGCGCCTTGTTATCGGCATTGGGCTCATATCTGCCCTCCGCTTTTATGAACGCGCCGGCCTCTGACAGGCTGCCTATGCGTCCGCTTCCGACGGCGACGAGCATCGCGGCGCCGACGGCGCCGACATCCTTCGTGGAGGCGACGGTCTCGACCGTGCGTCCCGTCACATCGGCGAGGATCTGGCAGGTAACTCTCGAAAGCGCACCGCCGCCGACAAAGCGGAGAGTGTCGGCTGTCTTTATCTTTTTGTCCTCGCATTCGAGCATCCACCTGAGGTGGTAGCATATGCCCTCGAGCACGGCCCGGAGCATCTCAGTCTTACCGGTGCCGAGCCTTATGTTGAAAAACATACCGGCTGCATTCGGATCCTCAAAGGGGCAGCGGTTGCCGTGCAGCCATGGCGTGAATATCACGCCGCCCGCTCCGGGCGGGATGCTCTCTATGGTGTCGGTCATGTAGTCGTAAAGGCTTTCGTATATACTCTCCTCGCTCTCGGCGACATGTATCTTTTTGAGATAAATACCGATCTCGTCGAGCACGAGGTGTTCCTTTACCCATTCGAAGCACTTACCGGCAGTTTCCATTTCGGCAAAGTAATTGTATCTGCCCTCCTGAGCACCGACGATACCGGCTATCATCGCAACGATATCGACCTCCTGCCTGTCGATGACCGTGCTGACCCAGCCGGAGGTGCCGGAGTAGATATGTGTCTGACCGACCTCGGTGCAGCCGGCTCCTACGCCGATGAGCGTCGCGTCGCCGCCGCCGCCGTAGACCGGCGTTTCCGGCGCGAGACCGAGCTCCGACGCCGCCTTTTCGCTGAGCGGACCGACTATATCGGTGCATTCGACAAGCTCGGGCAGGTGCTTCGGGTCAACGCCGTACATATCGCACAGTGCCTTGCTCCAGCAGCCCTTGCCGGGACGGCTGTCATACAGGAAGGTCGAGTATGCCGAGTCTCGCGTCATGACCGCTCTGCCCGTGCAGCGGCAGATGAGATATTCCTTTACATCGAGCCATTTATATATTCTTTTATATATCTCCGGCTCGTTTTTCTGTACCCATTTGTACTTCCACAGCGGATCCTTCACGCTTGTGGATGCGGCCCGCGTTCTGATAAGGCTTTTTAAGAGCATTCCGGCGTTTACGCCCGAAACGGTGATGCCGTGGCTCTGACACTCGGCAAACTCCCTGCCTGCGCGCTGATCCATGTAGCTCATCGGACGGCGCAGCGCATTGCCGTACTCATCGACCAGCACGAGCCCCTGCATCTGCGAGCAGAAGGATATGCCGCCGATCGCTTTGGGGTCGACCCCGGTTTTTTTGATGAGGCGGCGTGTGCTTTTCCTCATGGCCTCCCACCATTCGTCCGCATCCTGCTCCGCGCCGCCGTCGGGCATTATATAAAGCCCGTAGCCCTCATACTCTCCGGAGCACAGCCGCAGTGTTTCGCCGAGCTCGAAAAGACAGGTCTTTACACCGGTCGTCCCGATATCATACGCGATAACATACATTTTCTTTCTTCTCTCCCTATATAAATTTTACCTTACTGTTTTATTTTCAAAGCATTTCTTACAAAGCGCATGAAGCACTCGGTCATTATCTCCGTATCATCCGAGCCGTCTCCGCAGAATATTTTCATGCGCTCGGAGTAGTAGTCGCAGCTGTAGGAAAACTGCAGCATCATGAAAAGGTTGTCGAGGAAAAACGCAAAGAACCTCGGATCGAGCTCCGGATCGACCGTTCCTGCCGCTCTGGCGTTCTCAAGGAGAGCGGAATAGACCCGCGCCGTGCGGCTTTCTATCTCACGGGCGAGCTCCCGTGCATATTTCTTGCAGCCGCCGGAGGATATCTCGTTGTACATCGCGTTGTGGCTTTTGTGCGCCCTTGCGTGTACCGTGAGTGCGTGAATAACGCTTCTTATGCCCGACTCTATATCGGTCTCGTGGGAAACGGCCTCACTCAGCACCTCGTCAAGAAGATCGAGCGAATGGTGTACGCAGGCCAGAAAAAAGCTGTCCTTATCTCCGAAATACTTATAAATAACGCCTACCGAAACACCGGCTTTTTTTGCGATAACATTTATGTTTGCCCCTTCAAGACCGCGTTCGGCAAATTCGTCGATACCCGTCTCAAGGATGAGCGTTTTTGCTCTGTCGTCAAGCTTTTTGTACATGAGCTTTGCCTCCGTCGCATTGTGTCGTGAGCGGCGGCTCACAAGCTGCGTACATTATACTCCCGCAAGCCTCGCCGCGTCAATGCTTTTTGACTTAAAAGCATATTTACCTGCCATTTTCATAGAAATCGCGTCCGCTGAAGCGGCGCAAATCATTGATAAACAAAAAAATCCCGTAGTTGTTGAAACTACGGGACTTCATCAAGCCGGTTCGTTCGTTCAGGAGCATCAGAACTCGTCAACGGGGCAGACGCCGCGTACCTCCATGGTGTCGGTATCTACGATGCAGCACAGCTTCATTCCGCAGGAGTACTCATAGCTTCCGGGGAGAGTGACCTCGGCGTAGCTGCCGGTGCAGTCGGAGAAGAGCTTGACGGTAAAGCTGCTGCCGCCGTAGGCGTAGCCGACCTCGTTTGCCGCTGCATCGGCGGCACGGCGGCGCAGGCTCTCCTCGCTGTAGTAGAGCATCTCGAGGACGCTGCTGATGATATTTACATTAGTCATAGTGTTTTTCATTCCAAATTACCTCCTGTGCATGGTTATATCGGCTTCATATTCGTTTGTGGCTCTTTCCTTTCCACGGGTACAAGTTTACCCGATGAGTTTTAATTGGATATAACGCAATCCTGAACAAAGCTTTAAACTTTTCGCCATCGTTTTAAAATTTGTTTAACTAAGCACCCGAAATGCCTGATATAATGAACATACAGTGAATGGGGTGTGATGTTATGACAGTAAGAAAGCGTCTGCGCAGATCGAATATATATATGTTCCTTATCCCGCTGCTCACGGCGGCGCTGCTGCTGATCCTCGGTGCGGGCATTGCGATATACATTCTCGAAACCGTCTATCTTCCCAAGATAGGTCTGAGCCTGTACGAGATGCATATTGCCGTCGAGCGGTACGAGGATCTCTTTGAGAGCTTTGAGGTATTCGTATGGATATATGTAGGTGCCGTAGGCACGGCACTGCTGCTGGCTATTATTTTTACGAATTTGCATCTGACGCGCGAGCTGTTTTCCCACATATCCGAGCCGCTCGACACTCTGGTGAGCGGAGTTGACCGCATACGCGCGGGCGACCTCGACAGCCCGATAAATTACATCGAGCCCGACGAGTTCAAGGCCGCGTGCGATGCCGTTGACCTTATGGCAGCGAAGCTCAAGGCCTCGCTCGAAGCCGAGCAGTACCGGCAGCAGAGCCGCAAGGAGCTCATCGCCGGCATGAGCCACGATCTAAAAAGCCCGCTGACCTCCATAAGGGCATACACCGAGGCTCTGCTCGAGGGCGTTGCCGAAACTCCCGAGGCGCAGAAGAAATACCTCGAAACGATACGCAAAAAAGAGTGCGAGATGGAGAATATGGTCTCGCGCCTGCTCGAGTTTTCAAAGCTCGAGCTGAGCGAATATCCCACGAATCCCGAGATACTGGACATAAAAGCCGAGCTTGAGAAAATCGTTTCCGACATAGCTCCCGCGGCTGACATTGACATGACGGGGCTGAGCAGCTCCGCCGTTACCGCCGACCGCGAGCAGCTCTGGCGCATAGCCGAAAACATAATCGGCAACAGCATCCGCTATTCCGGACGCGAGAGGGTGAAGCTATGGATATCCTCGCATGAGCGGAACGGCGAGGTGCGCCTCGAGTTTGCCGACGACGGCGCCGGAGTGCCGGAGGAGACTCTGCCGAAGCTGTTTGACCTTTTCTACCGAACCGACCCCGCAAGAGCCGAAACAGGCTCCGGCAGCGGTCTGGGGCTTGCGATAGTGAAAAAATCCGTCGAGCAGATGGGCGGCAGGGCGTTTGCCGAAAAAAGCGTGCACGGCGGACTGTGCATTGTGATAATTCTTCCCGGAGGTGCGAAAAATGGCTAAAATTCTCATCATCGAGGACGACCGCTCCATTTCCGACATTGAGCGGGACTATCTTGAGCTGTCCGGCTTTGAGGTCGAATGCGCCTATGAGGGCGTTGAGGGGCTTAACAAGGCGCTCAACGGCGGCTTTGACCTCATTCTGCTCGACCTCATGCTGCCGGGTCTCGACGGCTTTACGATATGCAAAAAGCTGCGCGAGAAGCTCGACATACCCATTCTGATGGTAACTGCGCGCACGCAGGATATTGACAAAATACGCGGGCTCGGCTTCGGTGCGGACGATTATATAGAAAAGCCGTTCTCACCGAGCGTTCTCGTTGCAAGGGTGAAGGCCAACATCGCGCAGTACGAGCGCCTGCGTCCGGCGGCGAAGGCAGACAGCAGCATAGTAAAAGCCGGTCCGTTCGTTATGGATGCCGGCTCGCGCACGGCATCGGTGGACGGCAGAGAGCTCAATCTCAAGAACAAGGAGTTTGAGCTGCTGCTCTTCCTGCTGCGCCACCCAAATCAGGTTTTCAGCCGCGAGGATCTCTATGAGATGATATGGGGTCTCGAGAGCATGGGCGACAACATAACCGTCGCCGTACACATAAACCGCTTGCGCGAAAAGATAGAGCGGGACCCCTCGCAGCCGGAATATATCCAGACCGTTTGGGGCGTCGGCTACCGTTTAAAAATCGTTTAAAATTCTTTTATCGGGCGTTTAATCTGTCCTCCTATACTGGCATTGTCCGGTAGGGAGGACAGATTTTTTATAAGCACCGACAAGGAGGAAACAAAAATGAAAAACAGGATCATGAACAAAAACTACGCAAAGGCGTTCCGGCTCATTCTCATTCTGTTTATCGTGCTGGCAGTGTTCACCGCGGTCATCATCCCGCTGAGCCTCTCCCGGCAGATAAGCGACGCAGCAAGCATTCATCAGCAGGCTCAGGCATCGGACATGGGCGAGCATCAGACCGAAAAAATGCTCAGGAGCGGCATCACTCCCCTTAACGCGACCAACTACGCCATCATCGGCGGTCTGGGTGTTCTCTGGGCGGTCCTCGTTCTGGTCTACTGGTTTGATGTCGCTGCATGGCTGTACAGGAGCGCGGTGAACGAGGGCATGAACAAATCGCTCTGGCCCATCCTCGGTCTGTTCTTCAACTTCCTCGCGGTATTCGCATTCATGATCGTGCGTGACCGTCCGGCACGCGTGGCATAAGAAAGGCGGCATTCGTGCTGACCCGAGGCAGAAAACAGGCGATTATTTTAAATAAGTATTGACAAAAGTCTCACATTTGTGTATCTTAAGTGTATTAGGACACACCACACAGTTGGGAAAGCTCCCCCTAAGCCGGTGCGCCTAAACAGACATCAAATAATTTGAGGTGATCGTATGGACACGGTGGAAAAGATAAATTTTGTCATAATGTGCATATTTTTTGTGTGCTATTCGTATCAGTTTATCTATATCCCCATCGGGCTTATAATGCACCGGCACGGCTCACATCTTGAAAGCCGCGGCAAGCGCGTTGCGGTGCTCATCGCGGCAAGAAACGAGCAGACGGTCATCGGTGAGCTTATCGACAGCATCCATGCACAGAACTATCCGCAGGAGCTTATAGATGTCATAGTCGGCGCGGACAACTGCACCGACCGCACCGCCGATATCGCCCGCAGCCGCGGCGCAAGGGTGTTCGAGCGGCACGATACAGAGCGCGTCGGCAAGGGCTATGTGCTCAACTTCCTGCTGTATAAGCTCGATGAGCTCGGTCTTAGCTACGATGCATATATCGTCATCGACGCGGACAACATTCTCGACCCCAATTATGTTGCCGCAATGTGCGGCTGCATGGAGCGGGGGCACGACATAATCACCTGCTACCGCAATTCGAAAAACTACGGCGACAACTGGCTGTCCGCCGGTATCGGTCTGTGGTTTCTGCGCGAGTCGCGCTATCTCAACGGTGCGCGCGCCGCAGTCGGCAGCAGCTGTGCCGTTTCGGGCACGGGCTTTCTGTTCACGCGCGAGATCCTCGATCGCTGCGGAGGCTGGCACTTTTTCCTGCTGACCGAGGATATAGAATTCACCATTGATAATGTGACCGACGGCGTGAAGATCGGCTACTGCCCCGACGCGATCGTCTACGATGAGCAGCCGGTGACCTTCTCGCAGTCGTGGCGGCAGCGCATGCGCTGGTCGCGCGGGTATATCCAGGTGTTCGCACGCTACGCCGCAAGGCTCATGCGCGGCATAGTCCACGGCAGCTTCTCCTGCTACGACATGGCAATGAGCATAATGCCCGCAGCCGTGCTCACCGGTCTGAGCGTTGTTGTGAATGTCGGCGCTGCGATAGCAAATCTCGTGCAGGGCGGACAATGGGCGGCTCTCGGCTTATCGATCGGTCAGACGCTGCTGAGTCTCTATGCGACGCTTTTTGCGGTCGGCGCGATAACCACGCTCAGTGAGTGGAAAAACATCCGCTGCTCATCCGTCAGAAAGGTATTTTACGCCTTCACATTTCCGCTGTTTATGCTGACATTCGTGCCGATATGCATAGCTGCAATGTTCAAAGACCCCGGCTGGAAGCCCATAGTACATACCCGCACGCTCAAGGGCGCCGAAAAGGTACGGACATAAAAAACACAGCCCTGCGCGTATTAGGCGCAGGGCTTGAATCTATGCTGGCGGTCTACACGATCGACAGAAGCTTCTGCAAATACCTGACGGCTTGCTGCTTATCGCAGGCTCTGTTCTTCACCGCCGTCCACTGCCACACGAGAAAAAGTGTATTGCTGTAATGGTCGGCAAGCAGCTCATTCGGAATATCCTTTTCTTCAGCATCCGGGCAATCCTTGAATATCTGCCGCATCTGACCGTTCAGATAATTGCGGAAGCTCGAAAACATATAGCCTGCCTCCGGATTGTGGGACAATACACGGCTTATGAGCTCGCTGTTGTGTTTTGTAAAGGTGTATATCCGGTCAAAGAAAAGATAGAGCATCTCATTTTCCGGTGCATGATGATACTCCGAAAGACCAACCTTCTCCGCAAGCGAGAGCCAGCAATAGTTCAGGAGGTCGTATTTATCGTCAAAATAATTGTAGAAGGTCGCACGGGGGTACTGCGCCTTTTCGCACAGCTCACCCACGGTGATCTCCTCAAAGGATTTCTCCGACAAAAGGAAAAACATCGCGCCGCTGAGCGCGTCAAGCGTCCGCTTGGCTCCCCGCGTGAGAGGCTTTGAAAGATTGTATTTCATGGCGCACTCCTTTTGCATTTTTTGAAATCTGTCCAAGTCTGAACGCACGTTCAATTTTGTGTCTTGAAATGGGCGTGAATACTTTATATCATAATGGCAGTATTTTTGCAAGCGTCTAATTTAAGACAGCTGCTCGGAGGAGATGTCCTAATGATTTTCTATTTTTCCGCAACAGGAAACAGCAAATATGTCGCTGACCGCATTGCCGCCGCAACGGGCGATAAAACTGCTTCGATTACTGACTGCTGCAAAGGTGATAACTTTTCCTTTGATGAAGCGGACAAAACGGTGGGGATCGTCAGCCCGACCTACGCTTGGGGCTTGCCGATCATTGTTCGGGAGTTTCTGCAAAAGCTGACGC
>CAVHZB010000079.1:8421-16925 GCA_963640555.1 Phascolarctobacterium succinatutens | reverse complement strand
GATATATTATGTCCTCATATTATTTTAATTTTTAGAAGGAATGATGCAAATGGAGAATATAACCGCCAAGGCACCGTGGAGGACGCACTTGGGTGAGGTCCCATTCACGCTCGATTATTTTGAAGGCTCCATGTTTGAGGCCGTGGAGGCCATTGCAGAAAAATATCCGAATAATGTCGCGTTCGATTTCATGGGGCGTTCCACCACCTACAAGGCACTCATAAAGGAGATCGAGGCTTGTGCGAAGTCGCTGCGCACCATCGGTGTGCGCGAGGGAGATAAGGTCACTATTGCAATGCCCAACTGCCCGCAGGCGATACAGATGTTCTACGCCGTTAACCTGATAGGCGGCATCTGCAACATGATACATCCTCTGTCTGCGGAAAAGGAGATAGAGTTTTATCTCAACGAGTCGGAATCGGTAACGGCAATAACGCTTGACCAGTTCTACAACAAGTTTGAGAGCATCCGCCACAACACCAAGGTAGTCAACATAGTTATCGCCAGCATCAAGGACGAGCTGTCAAAGCCCGTAAAGGCAGGCTATATGCTTACCGAGGGCAGAAAGATAAAGAAGATCCCGGAGGACGCGCCCGTCATCCGCTGGAAGGAGTTTCTGCACATGGGCAGGCACTGCTTCTATAACTACAAGGTCAAGCGCACCGGCTCCGACCCCGCCGTTATTCTCTATTCCGGCGGTACCACCGGCACCACCAAGGGCATCCTGCTTTCAAACCGCAACTTCAATGCCCTCGGTCAGCAGGTCATCGCGGCAAACCCGATGTTCCGCATCGGCGATAAAATGCTCGCGGCAATGCCGCTGTTCCACGGCTTCGGGCTCGGCGTGTGCATCCACACGATGCTCTCGCAGGGCGGCAGATGCATCCTCATCCCGCGCTTCACCGCCGAGACATATGCAAAGCAGATAACTAAATATCACTGCAATTTCATTGCCGGAGTTCCCACGCTTTATGAGGCGCTGCTCAGGCTGCCGAGCATGGATAAGGCCGACCTCAGCTCGCTCAAGGGCGTTTTTTCCGGCGGCGACAGTCTTTCGGTCGAGCTCAAAAAGAAGTTCGACCGCTTCCTGTACGACCACAACGCAAAGATACAGATACGCGAGGGCTTCGGTCTGACCGAATGCGTTACCGCAAGCTGCCTGACTCCGCCGCATATGGCAAAGGAGGGCAGCATCGGCCTGCCGTTCCCCGACACCTACTATAAAATAGTCGAGCCCGGCACGGACACGGAGCTGCCCTACGGCGAGGAGGGCGAGATCCTCATAGCTGGTCCCACCGTTATGATGGAGTACATAAATCACCCGGAGGAGACCGCTCAGACCCTGCGCGTGCACGGTGACGGGCTTACATGGATGTACACCGGCGACCTCGGCATGATGGACGACGAGGGCTTTATCTACTTCAAGGGCCGCTCCAAGAGAATGATAATAACCTCCGGCTACAATGTATATCCCGGTCAGCTCGAAAACATCCTCGACGCTCACGAGTATGTGCACATGAGCTGCATCATCGGCGTTCCCGATCCTTACAAGATGCACAAGGTAAAGGCGTTCGTAATGCTCAAGCCCGGCGTTCCCGAGAGTCCCGAGACAAAGGAGGCCATCCTCGCATACTGCCGCAGGAATATCGCAAAATACGCGATGCCGTATGACATAGAGTTCCGCCGCGAGCTGCCGAAAACGCTCGTCGGCAAGGTCGCTTACCGCGTCCTGGAGGAAGAGGAGGAAGCAAAGCGCAAAGCCGAGGAAAGCTTCAAAGCCTAAAAGCAGCCGCCTGCCTGATGTCCGTCGGGCAGGCGATTTTAACAGTTCAGCCATTATTTTGACAGTTTATGCCTTGAAGTGCAGTGCTGCGTATGTTATAATCTTTCCGATTTTGAGGTGATATATAATGAATAAAAAGCTTAAAAATTTACTCGTTATACTGATGCTCGCGGCCGTTATGTGCCTTCTGTGCGCCTGCGGCGGCGAGGATGATCCGGAGACAACTCCCGAGCCGAGCTACGACCCGCCCTCCGTGAATACTCAGGCGCCGCAGAGCACTGAGGAGACCGCCGCGCCGTCAGAGTCCACCGGCAGCTCCACCCAGCTCGGCGAGACCGCGGACGCCGGCGATGAGTACATTTCGCGCATGGTGTTCATAGGCGACAGCACGACCTACGGGCTCAAGGCTTACGAGGTGCTGCCCGCGTCGCAGATATGGACCCCCACGAGCGGCACTCTTGCACTGTTTAACCAGTCGGTCGCAACGATACTCTACCCGCCCACCGGTGAGGAGATACCCATAACCGACGCCGTAGGGCGCGCAAAGCCCGAGTATGTAGTGCTCACCATCGGTGTAAACGGCGTTTCCATGATGGATGAGGAATCGTTCAAGTCCCAGTACACGGCTCTTGTCGAGCGCATAAAATCCGTCAGCCCCGAAACGAAGATAATCTGCAACTCCATCTACCCCGTTGAGGCATCCTATGAGGCAAAGGACAACGGCATAAACAACGAAGTCATAACCCGCGCAAACGGCTGGATACTGTCGGTCGCCGAACAGACCGGCGCAAAGTACACCGATTCGGCATCCGTTCTCAAGGGCAGCGACGGAAAGCTCGTGCATGAGTACGGCAACGGTGACGGCATCCACCTGAACGCCACAGGCTTCGAGCGCGTTCTCGGTTATCTCAAGACACATGCTTATCTTTGATATGAGGTATTTTACATGAAAAGAATTTTTACATCCGTGACCGCCTTTGTGCTTATGGCATGCATGCTGTGCGGCTGCGGTGTCAGCAGCGACGACGGCAATGACCCGGATATGCAGGATGTTGCCGATGCCGTTTTCACGGCATCTCAGGTCAGCATGGACAACATGTCCCAGATCCCCGAGGACTATGTTGCCGATATCATTCAGGTAGACCCTTCTTATTACGAGATCCGCAACACCATCATCTCCACCGTCGGCACGAACATCGACGAGTACGGCATTTTCAAGGCCACCGACAAGAAAAATGCCGATAAGATAGCGTCCGCGCTCAATAGCTACATAGAGTACCGTCAGGATGCGTGGATGGATAACTATATGCCCGATGAAAAGCCCAAGCTCGACAACGCCGAGGTTTGGCAGCAGGGCAACTATGTCATGTATGTCATTCTGGGCGATGATGTCCGCGCAGCCGTAAAATCAGCATTCGAAAGCTGCTTCGAGGGCTGAGATATGAAGCTTATATGGCATTGCCACGCCTGCTTTGAGCTCGACACCCCGCTCGGCAGCGTGGTGTTCGACCCTTATGCTCCCGGCAGCGTACGCGGTCTGCGGCTGCCTCTGCTGCACGCCGATGCCGTTGTATGCAGCCACGATCACTCGGACCATAACTATGCCGCCGGTGTTGAGCTGTCCGGCACGGAGCCGCGCTTTTCCGTCACGCAGATAAAGACCTTTCACGACGGGCAGCTCGGCAAAATGCGCGGGGATAACCTGTGCACCATTATTGATACCGGCTCCATGCGCATAGCGCATCTGGGGGATCTCGGTCACACGCTCACTCCCGATGCTGTGTCTCGGCTCGGAAAGCTCGATGTGCTCATGGTACCCGTCGGCGGCTTCTACACCATCTGCGCAAGACAGGCACGCGAGGTCGCGATAGCACTGGGGGCTAAAACGATAGTGCCGATGCACTATTCCGGAGAGGGCATCGGGCTTGAAAATGTCTCACCGGTTGAAGACTTCCTCTCGCTTTGGAATGAGGATGAGATAGTCCGCCTTGACAGCAATAAATATGACATCCTGCCGGTCGACAAACGCCGCATAGTCGTTTTCGCACCGGACAACGGCTGCATTGTATGACATATTATATTTTATAATAAAAAACGGTAGTCTGATGACTGCCGTTTTTTCAGCGTGTCAAAAAAGTCACAGACTTTTTTGACACGCTGAGACAGGACCTCAGTCCTGTCTTTTTTGATGACTTATGTTTTTGAGCCGTCCCTTAGGCGAAAGCTTGTTGAGTATTCTGACTGCCTGCCCCTGCGCTTCGGCTACCCATTGATCGGCGGGGGTCATTTCTCCCGTAAACCCGAGTTCTGCCGCGCCGGTGCCCTTGGGGAGGCTGGATTGCTCCGAGTCAAGCGCCGCGGCTATATCTGCGTACATTTCTGCCTGCTGTGCGCCGGTCATGTTCTTGCCGTACTGCGTTTCATATCGCTCCCGCACCTGTTGAGCCGTTGCCTCGACCTCAGCCGCAGTCAATGTTTGTTCGTTACGGGGGTTGACATCCGCAGCCTCCTGTGATACAGTGCCATCAACAGCCACCCTCCTTGCGTGTTCGGGCGTGACGCTTGGGGCATTGTTGCCATAGGCGGATGAGGGGGCTGTTTTTTTCGCGCCCTTTTTCGACATATAGGCGGAAACTATGTATGTGGTCTTCGCAGCGGTGTCCGGTACGGTTTCAACTACATAGTATGTGCCGTTCTCGGCTATTTCCTGCGCCGACTTCGGAGTTACCGCCCAGCCGTTTTGTGCGTTCGCCGCCCTTGACTCATCCAAAGCAGCAGAAAACGCGGCGCTGTTTGCCGAAACATCTTTTGTCTCAACAATATCAACGTCGCGTGATCGTATCGCATTTTGAGCCTGTGCGCTTAGTACGAGTCCAGAATCGATAGGAACGCTATCAAATCTCCGTTGTCCTTGATAATCTGCATCGCGCTCCGCGTATACTCCGGATATTCCGTCACTATCCGCTTCAAAGCTTCTGCCTGAGACACTCTGCACACCTCCGTTCGCATTATTACTTTCAGTATAATTCGGGACTGCGGTGTTGTCAATATTCAATTGTGCTTTTGCGGCGTTTGCGGCTCTTTCCGCTTTTCGGATTTTCTTCTCGACCTGCTGCATGCGCTTTTTGTACGCATCGTCGCTGAGGCTGCCATCCTCGTGAAGTGCCTCTATTTCCTGCCGCGTAGCTTCCGCTTGAGCTATTGCCGCTTCGCTGGCTTGACAAGCTGTGCGCTTTGTTAATCTTGCACTATTCCGCGCACTTCGTTTTGTGCGCATTGCGAAATTTACAAGAAGGGGGATTGACATACTGTTGTCAGTATGCGAAGATATAGCCACACAGGGCGCACCGCCCGGAAAGGAAAGGAGAATTGAAAATGAACATGGCAGAAGCTTCCCGCATTATTCTTGGACTGCGTGCCGCAGGATGGGACGAAAAAAGCATCAACGATTTTATTCTCTGGGTCGAAAGCGGGGATGACCAGTACAAGCCCAAGAAAGCGAAAGACTAAGGACGGAGCGGGGCGGGCAACCGCCCCACAGAAAAGGAGCTGACGACCACACTGAGAAAGACCACCACAAGCAACGAGGTCAAGGACCGTTGGAAAGCGGCGAATTACACCCGTGTAAATATTTATCTGCCCAAAGACGATGCTGCCGCCTATAAACGAATGTGTGATGAACAAGGTCTGACCTTATCCGATATCCCGAAGGATGCTATATACAAATTTTTAAGGGAAAGCTGATTCCCTTAAAAATTATACATACTGGCTACCGTATGCACTATAAAACGCCACCTGCATACGGAGAGGTGACAACATGACAGCTTTAGAAGTCCTCGCACTGCTTAATCTGTTAGCCGTTGTTATCTTTGGAGTTATTAACATAACTAAAAAGAAATAACCGCCCCCAGCACGAGAACGGTTAAATCTTCAAACGCAAAATTTGAACGAGGTTAGCCGAACCCGTTGCAGCGGGTAGCCCCTCTTGATTTCACAGTATATCGCCGAAAGGGAGTGGAGTCAATAGGAAAAACAAGCAGTGATGAAAAAATGCGCTGGATGAAAGCCTGATTACAAGCGGTTTTCAGAGCATAGAAAAAGCCCACCGTAATTCTATCAAATTACGGTGGACTTATGGTGGACCCGAAGGGATTCGAACCCTCGACCTCTCGGATGCGAACCGAACGCGCTCCCAGCTGCGCTACGGGCCCAAATGCTATCAGCTTTAGTATTATAACACACTTTTCAGAAAAGTAAAGAAAATATTTGTTGATTATATCGTAAATTTGCGTTATAATACGCTTGCGGCTTTTGACAAGGCTGCACTAGTTGGGGAGCCAGCGGTGCCCTGTAACCTGCAATCCGCTACAGCAGGAATGAATTCCCAACATAGGACGTGTCATGTATCGTCTGACCCCGGTAAGCAGCGATGACGAGCCGGTCTCGCGCAACGGAAGCCCGTGAACCATGTCAGGCGGGGAACCGAGCAGCATTAAGCGGTGCCTTTCGTGTGCCGCGAGGGTGCCGGTTCTGAGCCGGCTGCCGGCGTAACGGGTATATGGCATCGTTCGAAGTTGGGTGTGCAGTCTTGTCAAGAGCCGCATTATTCTATTCGCAGTTTGAAAATGGGATGGATCTATGTACAGAGCTTTGTATCGAAAGTGGCGGCCAAAGACCTTTGACGAGGTCGTCGGTCAGCAGCACATAACCGAAACGCTTAAAAATCAGATCGTCACCGGCCGGCTCTCGCACGCGTATCTTTTCATAGGAACGCGCGGCACCGGCAAGACCACCTGCGCAAAGATACTCGCCAAGGCCGTCAATTGCGAGCATCCCGAAAACGGCAATCCCTGCGGTAAATGTCCCGCCTGCCTCGGCATTGAGGACGGAAGCATAATGGATGTCGTTGAGATAGACGCAGCATCGAATAACAGCGTGGACAATGTCCGCCAGATGCGTGAAGAGGCGGTTTTCTCACCGGTGTCGGTCAGAAAGCGCGTTTATATCATTGACGAGGTGCACATGCTCTCGACCTCGGCGTTCAACGCCCTGCTGAAGATCCTCGAGGAGCCGCCGGAGCACCTGATGTTTATCCTCGCAACAACGGAGCTCAACAAGGTTCCCGCGACCATACTCTCCCGCTGCCAGCGGCACAGCTTCAAGCGGCTTGACACTCGGCTTATCGCATCTCACCTTGAACACATCGCCAAATGCGAAGACCTTGCTCTTGAACCGGACGCGGCAATGCTCATTGCCGGACTTGCGGAGGGCGGCATGCGCGATGCGCTGTCGCTGCTTGACCAGTGCTCGGGCAGTGCGGATATAAATACCGATGCCGTTTATGCAGCCATGGGGCTGACCGGCAACCGCCGCACCGCTCAGCTTCTGGACATGACGGTGAAAAAAGACACCGACGAGGCACTCAAGCTGTTTACATCACTGTGGAACGACGGCAAGGACCCCGCAACGCTGCTGTACGAGCTCAACACTCTGCTGCGCGACTGTCTTATGCTGTGCGTTGCACCGCGCTCCGGCGCGGAGCTCATCTCCGGCAGATTCAGCCGCGATATCCTCTCCTCATTCTGCAAAAAGCTCACTAAGGCGGAGCTTATAAACCGTATAAGCACCGTTTCCGAGCACATTGCCATGATGCGGGACTCTAAAAGCGCAAAGCTCACAGCCGAGCTGTGCATTATCGAGCTTTGCGATCCGCGGCTCACCGAGGGTATCGACGAGCTGCGTGCGCGCGTATCCCGCATGGAGGAGGATATGAAAAACGCTCCGCGCGCCGTTATCAAGGCGGAGCCCGCCGCTTCGGGTGACGGGGAGGACGAGTTTCACTCAACGCTCGACGAGATGATGTACGACGAGGAGCCTCCCGTCCGGCGAGAGGAATCCGCAGCAGAGCCCGACGAGCTTGACCCGGAGGATTTTGCCGAATACCAGCCGGAGGACGATCTTCTCGACAGGAAAAGCCCCGTGAGCCTTGATCCCGACGCTCCGCCTGAGGCGGAAAATGCCCCGCAGGACGCTCAGGCACTGCAAAACGCGATTCTGGAAAAGGCGGAGGAGCTTCTGCCGTTTTCCGTTATGACGATACTCACAAATCCCCTGCAGGCTCACTTTTCGGTGAGCTATGACACGCTCAGTCTCGAGGCGGTGCCGGGATTTGCATATAATACGCTGAATAATCAGAATATACTGATGCGTCTGCGGGAAGCGGCCGGCGCGGTCACGGGCAGGAGCCTGAAGATCACCCTTGCCGAGCTGCTGCCGGACAACGGCAAACCCAAGCGCGATATTGAAGAATTAAGAAAATTTAAGGAAACAAGATTTGTCTAAGGAGGAAACAAAATGGCAAAAGGCGGATTTCGCGGCGGCATGGGCGGCGGAAATATGATGAAGCAGGCTCAGAAGATGCAGGAAGAGTTCATGAAGATGCAGCAGGAGCTTGAGAACAAGGAGTTCGTGTCAACCGTAGGCGGCGGCGCGGTAAAGGCTACCATGATCGGTACCCGTGCTCTCAAAAGTATAGAGATAGATCCCTCGGCAGTCGATCCTGACGATGTGGAGATGCTCCAGGATATGATCGTTGCGGCAGTCAACGAAGCCATAACCCAAAGCGAGGATGCCACAAATCAGGCTATGAGCAAGCTCACTCCGATGGGCTTCCCGTTTTAAAATTTGATCAATTATTGCCTCTGAAAATATTCAGAGGCAA
>CAVHZB010000079.1:0-8411 GCA_963640555.1 Phascolarctobacterium succinatutens | reverse complement strand
ACTATGAATAATAACTTGAAATTAAATAAAAAAACGCCGTTTTCCTGCCGGTTTTCCGACTTCGTGTGGATGATCGAGCTCTTTTTTGCGTTTAGTGCACTTGCCGCAATTATCTGCATAGCTTTAAAAAGCTTCATTACGCTGCATCCGGTGATCGAAATGCTTTTGCTTATCGCGGCGGCAGCCGTCATTTTCTTTGCGGCAAAATTCATAAACGCGCGCTCAAGCCTTCTCTCACCAATGCTGCTGCTTGCCTTTGCGGTATTTACTCAGATGCTCGCGGTCATCGCTATCGACGCTCAGCCGATAAGCGATTTCAGCCTTATGTACAGCAGCGCCGTTTCGACCTTAAACGGTGATCTCTCATGGACCGGAACCGAATATTTTCAGCGCTGGGCTTATCAGATACCGTTTGTGCTGTATGAAGCGCTCGTGCTTTCCGTCAGCAATTCGATGAGGGCCTTGCAGCTTATGAATGTATTTTTCGCCGTCGGCTGTATCTGGCTGGTGTATATGCTTGCCGCCTTGTATCTTGAGCAGTCCAAAGCCGTATTTGTCGGATTTATGTATGCTCTGTGTCCCTCGGCGGTCATACTCACGCCCGTGCTCACGAACCAGCACATATCGCTGTTTTTCACGCTGCTCGGTATTTATGTTTATCTCGCAAGCCTGAAAAAGAGAGGGAAGGACCGGTATATCCCCGCAGCGGCAGCCGGTGTTCTCATTGCCGTCGGAAACCTTATGCGTGCCGAGGCCGTCGTCGTCATTCTCTCGATCATTTTCTGCACCGCTATCTATTGTTGCTGCCGCCGCAGGGATATAAAGAGCATTCTGCCGGTCGCCGTGCTCGCGCTGGCGTACTTTGCCCTTCAGCTTGCCGTCGGCAAGATACTCGCGCTATGCGGTGCCGCGCCGTATGGGATAAGCAACAATGTTCCGCAGTGGAAATTTATCGTCGGACTTGATTTCGTTGCCGGAGGCACCTACACCGAACGCAATATTCACATTTTTTCGATCACCGACAATGCGGAGCGCTGGAGAGAGACGATAAGCGCCATAAAGCAGTCGCATGCCGAGGGCATGAGCATTCGTGCGCTCATTGCCAACAAGATAAGCTGCTTCTGGGACGCAAATGAGCAGCTGTATTTTGTATTCACCGGCAGCAGCACCGATGTTTTAGGCGTTGATCTGGCGATGTTCTCCGAGCGCTTTGATCAGTATTCGCGCGCGTACAGAATGTGCCTGTATGCTCTGGCGGCAGCGGCGGCGGTTAAAATGTTTCTCTGCCGCAGGCGTGAGTTCAGCCTTGCTGTGCGCCTGATGACGACCGTGGTGTGCGTATTTTTCGTCGTGTTTCTTCTCATCGAGATCCAGTCGCGCTACAGATATGTCGTCAACCCGTTCATGGTGCTCATGGCATCGGTACTGCTGCTGAGAACAAAACCGGACGATCAAGCAAACCAAGCATAAAACATAAGAAAAGACAGGACCTCGGTCCTGCCTTTTCTTACTTAAATGTGGCAGAGATCACGGGCTTGCCGTCGCGGTCGAGCAGGGGAGTCAGACCGCCGGAGTAGCCGCTCCGGTGGAAGAGATAGTTAACGCCCGTCTCCCTGTCGACCCATATCTCCATGTTTTCCAGGGTTCCCTGAGTATAGATTTTTTCAAAACGCTTCTCAGCCATTTTGTCCGTTCCTTTTCTTATACATTTTTGCGGCTCTGCTCATGGGGATGAACGCAAGCGCCGTAACGACGGCAGCCGCTATGAACAGCTCGTTTACGGGCAGATACCCTTCGGCTATCTGAGTTATGTCATAGCCCATCTGCGCCGCGCGGTCTGCGGTGACGAAAATGAGGTTTCCGTTATCGACGACCTGATATACCTTTTCGCCGAAGGCGCGGCAAATGGGATCGGCGAGCAGGGGACCGGCGATCATCGGGAAGAACACAAAGAACATTATTCTTATGCCCTCAAACTGACCGCGGTGCTCCTCGGGATAAAGGCGCTTCATCCAAACGGTCATTGACTGCATGAATACGACATAGCCGACGCCCACGAGGATTATGCCGATAAAGCAGGGCCAGTTGGCGGCAATGTCAAGCGCATTTTCGGTGTTGAAGCTGCCCTGCATGCTGCCGACCACGAAGAATACGAACAGGCAGCCGATAATGCTCAGCGCCGTAGCAAATGCGGCGACTGCCGGCACCTTCTTGTTGTTTATGACCTTTATAAACGGAACGGATATCGCAACGGCAAGCAGCAGAGGGATGCCGAGAATGAGGCTTGGATCGTTAAAGCCGAGGGTATAGTTCATCCAGTTCATTATGTGGATGAAGTAGCAGTTATAGCCTATGAAAAATATGCACAGAGTCACAAAAACGAGGGCGAGCTCGCGGTTTGCGGCAAAGCGCCTGAAGTTGAAGGCGGAGGCAAACTGGTGCCAGAAGCCGCCGTCCCTCACGGGCTTGAGCGTGGGAGCGTCCTTGAGAAGGAAAAACGACGCGATGCCGATGAGTATGGTAATGCCGCCTGCGACGGAGAAGAAAATGATATAGCCCGCCTGAGGGTTGGCTTCCGTGGCAAGCCCGTTAACGAACATTCCGCCCACGAGCGTTCCGACGAGGGTGCCGATAACGGGCAGAGTCGCCGCCACTGCGCCTATCTGACCGGAGTTTGAGTCATCCATCATATCGGCATACCATGCATTATAGCCCGCATCGTTTGCCATGGAGCCGAAAAAGCTCATGATGGTGTCAGCTGCGACGATGGTAACGCCGACGAGCATCACATTGTTGTATATGCTCTCGCGCAGATAGTGGGTCATGCCGAAGGCAACGGTGAAGATGCCCCAGAGTATCGAGCCCCATGTGATGAGCTTCTTGCGCGAACCGATGCGGTCGGAAAGCGTTCCGAAAAACAGCGCGGAGAAGGTGGTCGCCGTTGCCGAGCATATGGTCATTGCGGTGACGACTCCGAGCTGCGCACCGAAATCGGAATACAGAAAGTTTGCAAACCAGTTGTTTTCGATGACCCATGCTATCTGGGCTGAAAAGCCTATCACGAGCAGCAGGGTCCAGTTAAGGGCGCCTATGCCCTTCTTTTGCGCGGGTGCGGTGTTTCCCATTAATTCTTCCTCCGATGATCATTTATAAAGTCCGTTACCAGGGACCGGTATTCCTCATTTGCGCACATGAAGCTTGCCGCGTGACCGGTGTCGGGCACGAGCAGCAGCTTTTTATCCGAGCGGCAGGCGTTGTATATTCCGAGCGCCATGTCCTTCGGCACATAACGGTCGCAGTCACCGCAGATATAAAGCAGCGGCACCTCCGTAACGCTCACGCTGCGCACGGAGCTTGCCTCCTTGAAGCCGTAGCCGGCTTTGAGGAGATTTACATATTCAAAAACATCCACGAACATTACCGGCAGGTGGTAGAGCGTTCCGACAAGACCTTTGAAAACCGTTTCGAGATCGGAGTAGCCGCAGTCGGCGATCATGCCGCAGACATGTCCGTCGAGCTCAAGGTCGGCGCTTTGCAGCACGGACGCCGCGCCCATGCTCATGCCGTGCAGGAATATCGAATTTCCGGGAAAAAGCTCGGCGGCCTTTTTCGTCCACAGTACGACATCATAGCGGTCAAGCGCGCCGAAGCCGATATACCTGCCCTCGCTTTTGCCGTGCGCGCGCATATGAACATACATGAGGTCGCAGCCGAGCGAGCGGTAAAAATCATACATGGCGGCGAAATCGCAGGCAGGCTCGGATTTATAGCCGTGAAAGAATATGACCGTAACGCCCGCGCCGCTGCCGTGCAGAACATCGGCGCACAGGCGCAGACCGTCATCCGAGACTATCGTCACCTCGTCAAACGGCAGGTCACGAAACGGAGCAAAGTACGGAATGTTGTGCTCCCACAGCGCCCCGCCCGTCGGCTCAAGGAGGCTTGAGCTTTTTGCACCAGCTTCCGGAGTCGGAAAATCGTCCTGCCTGACGATGAGCAGGCGCACAAAAATAAGCCCCACGGCGTAAGCCGCCGCGAGCAGAGCACATATAACGATGAGCACTATCAATACAGCCTTCATAAAAATGTTCCGATCCGGTATTTATGTAAGCATATTTTATTACATTTTTGCCGGAATTGGAATAGCCAATGTTGAATAAAAGGAAATAATAATATATAATCGACCCATATCACATTACAAAGGAGCGGCAAGATGGAAAAGGCAAAGGTATATTTTATTAAGGATGTCAGCCCCGAAAGCGTTATAAAAGCCTATGATGCACTCGGGATAGAACTCGAGGGCAATGTGGCCGTCAAGCTGCACAGCGGCGAGCCCGGCAACCAGAACTTCCTGCGTCCGGCGTTTATGAAGCCGGCCATAGACCGCGTCGGCGGTACAATAGTCGAGTGCAACACCGCATACGAGGGCGGCAGAGAGACCACTGAGGATCATAAAAAGACCATGCAGCTTCACGGCTGGGTAGAGATAGCGGATGTTGACATCATGGATGCCGAGGCGGAGATCGAGCTGCCGGTAACCGGCGGTATACACCTTGAGAAAAACTATGTCGGCAAAAACCTGCTGAACTATGACTCCATGCTCGTTCTCTCGCACTTTAAGGGTCATCCCATGGGCGGCTACGGCGGCGCGCTGAAGAATATATCCATCGGCATCGCCTCAAGCTACGGCAAGAAGTATATCCACGGCGTTAAGAATATTGATAACTTCTGGCATGCCGACCATGACAGCTTTCTTGAGTGTATGGCCGACGCGGCAAAGAGCGTCGTCGACCATTTCGGCGGAAGGATGGCGTTTGTAAATATCATGAAGAATATGTCCGTCGACTGCGATTGCTGTGCGGTCGCAGCGGATCCGAAGATCGGCGACATAGGCGTTCTGGCATCGCTCGACCCCGTGGCGCTCGATCAGGCGTGCATCGACCTTGTGTATGCCAGCGACGATCCGGACAAGGGCGATCTCATCGAACGCATCGAGTCGCGCAACGGCATTCACACCATTGAGGCAGCCGCACAGATCGGTGTCGGCAGCCGCGAGTACGAGCTCATAGAGCTTTAAAATGAAAAAGCTCGTTATCGGCGTGCTCGCCCATGTTGATGCCGGAAAAACGACGCTGTCGGAGGCACTCATGTACACCTCCGGCAGCATACGCAGGCTCGGCAGGGTCGACCACGGAAACACGGCGCTCGATACGCACAGGATAGAGCGCGAAAGAGGAATAACCGTATTTTCAAAGCAGGCGCAGCTCCGGACCGAGAATCTGGAGCTGTGCCTTCTCGACACGCCCGGACATGCGGATCTTACCGCCGAAACGGAGAGAACGCTTGGCGTTATCGACTATGCGCTGCTCGTGATATCCGGAACCGACGGCGTTCAGGCGCACACGGAAACGCTGTGGCGGCTGCTTGAAAGGTACGGAGTGCCGGTAATGATATTCGCAACGAAAATGGATCTTACGGGCAGCGATAAGGATAATATCCTCTCGGATCTGCGCGCCCGCCTGTCGGAGAGCTGCCTTGACATTTCGGACGCGAGCGAGGATAACGCAGAGTGCATCGCAATGTGCGATGAGCGGCTTTTGGAGAAGTACGCCTCCGGTGAGGCTCCGGACGATGCCGACATCGCAGCGGCAATAAGCGAAAGAAAGCTGTTTCCGGTGCTGTTCGGCTCGGGACTGAAGCTTGAAGGCGTGCGCGAGCTTATCGACTTTATCGACCGCTATGCCGTGGCTCCGGAGTATCCGGACCAATTCGGAGCGAAGATATATAAGATCATGCGCGACGGGCGCGACAGGCGGCTTGCCTGCATGAAGATAACCGGCGGCGCCCTGCGCAACCGCGACTGCGTAAACGGCGAAACGGTGACGGAGCTCAGAGCTTACAGCGGTGCAAATTACGAGACCGTTCAGGAGGCCGGAGCCGGCAGCATAGTCGCCGTGCAGGGACTCGGCAGCACATATGCCGGTCAGGGTCTCGGATACGAGCCGGACATGACCGCGCCGGAGGTAGAGCCCGTGCTTACATACATGGTTGAGCTTCCGGCGGGCGAGGACAGGCAGGAGGCTTTCAAAAAGCTCAGCCGGCTTGAGGACGAGGACCCGCAGCTCCACATTGAGTGGAACGATGTAACAAAGCAGATATATCTGCGCCTTATGGGCAGAGTGCAGACCGAGGTCATAACCGAGCTCATCCGCGAGAGATTTGACATGCAGGTGCGTATCGGCTCCGGCGGCATCGCCTACAGAGAGACGATAGCCAGGCCCGTGTACGGAGCGGGACATTTTGAGCCGCTTCGACACTATGCCGAGGTGCACCTTCTGCTTGAGCCGCTCGAGAGCGGCTCCGGAATGCGCTTTGAAAGCCGCTGCCCGACGGATGAGCTCGATGCCAACTGGCAGAGCCTTATAATGACAAACCTTGCGGAGAAAACTCATCTCGGCGTTCTCACCGGCTCTCCGCTTACGGATGTGAGGATAAGCCTCATAGCGGGCAAGGCCCATGTCAAGCACACCGAGGGCGGCGATTTCCGTGAGGCGGTGTACCGCGCGGTGCGGCAGGGACTTATGAAGGCCGAGAGCGTGCTGCTTGAGCCGTGGTACGATTTTCGCATTGAGGTCCCGCCCGAGCAGATCGGCAGGGCAATAAGCGATGTGCGAGCCATGTCCGGCAGCTTCGAGACCGAGGGCAGCAGCGTCATATTTGGAAGGGCACCGGTGTCGGAAATGAGCGGCTACGGCGAGGTGCTGGCATCGTATACCTCCGGCAAGGGGCGTATAAGTCTGAAAAATACGCACTATTATCCGTGCCATAACGCAGAGCAGGTCATAGCGTCCGTCGGCTATGAGCCGGAGACCGACACGCGCAATACCGCCGACTCCGTTTTCTGCTCGCACGGCTCGGGTACGATAGTAAAATGGAACGAGGCGGACAGGTTCATGCACCTTGACCCGAAAACGGACAATGACAAGAGCCCGCAGCCCTCGCTCCGGCACAGGCTTTATACCATAGACGATGCAGAGCTCGAGGCTATCATGCAGCGCGAGTTCGGACCGGTGCGCAGGCGGCAGTATACGCGCACGACGGTGCCCGAGAAGGTCGAGCCTGCCGCTGCACCGTCAAAGCGCGAGTATGTGATAGTTGACGGATATAATTTCATTTTCGGAACGCCGGAATATGCGCTTCTTGCGAAAAAATCGCTGGAGCTTGCC
The DNA here is from genome assembly GCA_963640555.1 of Phascolarctobacterium succinatutens. Classification (GTDB taxonomy): domain Bacteria; phylum Bacillota; class Clostridia; order Oscillospirales; family Oscillospiraceae; genus F23-B02. The sequence goes on along the minus strand of CAVHZB010000079.1, from coordinate 1,185 downwards.
CGCGAGCACCTTTCCGATGCGCTCAAAAGCTACCGTGCCATGCGCGGCTGCGAGCTCGTGCTCGTTTTTGACGGCTACCGCGTTGCTGGAAGCACCGGCGAGCGCGAGGTGCACGGCATACGCACGGTGTACACAAAGGAAAACGAGACGGCCGATATGTACATAGAGCGCCTTGCAAACGATATAGGCAAAAACTACTCGGTAAAGGTCGTAACGAACGATTCGCTCATCCGGCTGTCAGCCATGCGCTCGGGCGTTCTGCGGATGTCGGTAAAGGAATTTGATTCGGAGCTTCGGTTCGTGCTGGATAAAATTGCGGAGTATATAGATGGAAAAAGATGAGCTTTTACGGCGTGCGGAGGATCTGCGCGCAAGATGCGAAAAAACGGCGAGCGTCACGCACACGGCGTTCCTGACTCCCGCCGAGCAGTTCGCTCTGCTGGAGTGGGCAAGGTATACGCCCGACTGCAATATGCTGCTTTGCGGCGGAAACAATGCCTGCGAACGCAAGGCGGCGTTCTTTCTGCCGTTTTATATGCAGAAGGATGAATTTGAACCCGATGAGCATATAACTGCCCTTGCGGTTAAAGCGCATTTTGGTCAGCCTACTCACCGCGATTATATGGGAGCGGTGCTGGGGCTCGGTATAAAGCGCGAGTGGTTGGGTGACATCTGGGTCAGCGGCGAGAACGCCGTGGTGTTTGTCCTCAAAAGCGTTGAGCGCCATGTTGCAGACGGGCTCGACAAGGTCGGCAGAGTCGGCGTCAAGGTCGGCGCCGTCGGTCTGAGCGAGGTAGAAGCGCCGGAGCGGAGGATGAAGAAGGTCTCGTTTTCGGTAAAGAGCATGCGCTTTGACGCGGTGCTCGCCGGATTGTTCGGGCTTTCGCGCACGGCAGCGTCGTCGTGCATCGCTCAGGGAGAGGCGAGCCTCAACTATTCCGAGTGTACGAAAAACGACGCGCCTGTCACGGAGGGTGATGTCATATCCCTGCGCGGTCACGGCAAGGCAGTGATCTCCGGATCCGGAGGCGTCAGCAGAAAAGGAAGGCTTTTTGTAGAAGCCGAGATATATAAGTGATGGGTAATGGCGGAGCTTTTAGCTCCGCCATTCAGCCTGTCAAAGAACCACTGTTTTCAAAAAGCGAAAACAGTGGTTCTTGCGTTTATTGTTGAAAAAAGGCGATG
>CAVHZB010000078.1:0-38035 GCA_963640555.1 Phascolarctobacterium succinatutens | reverse complement strand
TTTTGACAGGCTGAGGCGGTCTCGAAAGAGACCGCTGCATTGGAATTTATGAAAAGAAAAAATATTGTCGAAACCATAATACATTTAATATTTCTCCTGCTCGGACTTGTGACGGTGGCGTGCGTTCTGCTCATAACCGGCTATCTTGTCGTCTCCGGCATACCCGCCATCGGCAAGATCGGCATCACAAGCTTCCTGTTCGGCACCGAGTGGGCATCCACCGCCGCCGAGCCGAAGTTCGGCATCCTGCCGTTTATCCTGACGAGCGTTTACGGCACCGCGGGTGCCATACTGATCGGTGTTCCGGTGGGCTTCATGGCTTCGGTGTACCTGTCGAAAATGGCACCGAAGTGCGTGAAAGCCGTAGTTGTCGAGGCGGTGTCGCTGCTTGCGGGCATACCCTCGGTCGTGTACGGTCTCGTGGGCATGATGGTGCTCGTTCCGGGCATACGGAAGGTTTTTAATGTTCCCGACGGTGCGAGCCTTCTGGCAGCGATAATAGTCCTTGCGGTCATGATACTGCCGTCTATAATCAAGGTCTCCATGACCTCGCTCGAGGCGGTGCCGAAGGAGTATGAGGACGCATCGCTCGCGCTCGGCGCAACTCCCACCGAAACATATTTCCGCGTGTCCGTTCCGGCCGCGAAAAGCGGCATCGCCGCCGCGGTGGTGCTCGGCGTCGGCAGGGCGATAGGCGAGGCAATGGCGGTAATGATGGTGTCGGGCAATGCGCCCAATATGCCTGAGCTTTTCCAGAGCGTGAAGTTTCTCACCACAGCCGTGGCAAGCGAGATGAGCTATTCCTCCGGACTTCAGCGCGAGGCGCTTTTCTCCATCGCACTCGTGCTTTTCCTGTTTATAATGCTCATAAACGCAACTCTCAATTTCCTTTTGAAGAGGGACAAGAATGGACAGTAATGCAACTAAAGTAAAACGCCGGATCTACGGCACGGTGATGAAAACGCTCGCTGTCGTGTGCGCTGCGCTGACGATCGCGCTTGTGGCGTTTCTCATAATATATGTGCTCATAAGGGGCATTCCCAATATCTCATGGGAGTTTCTGAGCACCTCGCCGAGCTACCTGAACGGAACTGTCGGCATCCTGCCGGATATACTCAACACGCTCTATATCGTTCTGCAAACGCTCATATGGGTGCTGCCGCTCGGCGTGGGCGCTGCGATCTACCTCACCGAATACGCCCGAAGCCGCCGCATCGTAGGCGCGATCGAGTATGCCGCCGAAACGCTCTCCGGCATACCGAGCATAATATACGGTCTTGTCGGCATGCTGTTTTTCTGCAATCTGCTCGGCTATCAGACCTCGCTGAAGGCGGGCGCGATGACGCTTGTCATCATGAACCTGCCCACTGTTATGCGCACGACTCAGGAGAGCCTCAAAACCGTTCCGCAAAGCCTGCGCGAGGGAGCGCTCGCGCTCGGCGCCGGAAAGTGGCGCGTTATCCGCACCGTCGTATTCCCCGGCTGCGTTGACGGCGTTATAACCGGCTGCATACTCGCGGTGGGACGCATTCTCGGCGAGTCTGCGGCACTGCTGTTCACCGCGGGCTTTGCCCACAACATATACGACCTCATTCTCGACGGGCTGGACGGTCCCGGTGCAACGCTCACCGTTGCGCTTTATGTCTACGCCAAGGAGCGGGGCGAGTTCGGCATAGCCTTTGCCATTGCCGCCATACTCATGGTCCTGACGGTCATAATTAATCTTATCGCAACGCTTGTGGGCAGGTTCTATCAGAAAAGGAGAAGCATATGAACGACATTATAAGCGTAAAAAGCCTGGATCTGTGGTACGGACAGACTCAGGCGCTTAAGGATATAACGATGGATATACCGGAGCACAGCGTAACGGCACTGATAGGCCCCTCCGGCTGCGGAAAATCAACATTTCTCAAGACCCTCGACCGCATGAACGACCTCGTACCGGGCGTTAAGATAAGCGGTCAGGTCAGCTACCGCGGCAGGGACATATACGCTCCCGGCACGGATGTAAACGAGCTCAGAAGGTGCATCGGCATGGTGTTCCAAAAGCCCAACCCGTTCCCCATGAGCATTTACGATAACATTGCCTACGGTCCGCGTACACATGGCATCCGCAAAAAAGCGGAGCTTGACGAGATAGTCGAGCGCTCGCTGCGCGGCGCCGCCATCTGGGACGAGGTGAAGGACAGGCTTAAGAGATCCGCCCTCGGGCTGTCCGGCGGTCAGCAGCAGAGGCTGTGCATCGCACGCGCCCTTGCGGTCGAGCCGGATGTGCTGCTGATGGACGAGCCGACGAGTGCTCTTGACCCCATCTCGACGATGAAAATAGAGGAGCTTGCCTCGGAGCTAAAGGATAAGTACACCATCGTCATCGTAACGCACAATATGCAGCAGGCGGTCAGGATTTCGGACAACACGGCGTTTTTCCTGCTGGGAGATCTCGTGGAATACGGCGATACGGAGAGGATGTTCTCCGCACCCGCGGACAAGCGCACCGAGGATTATATAACTGGGAGGTTCGGATAATGCGCAGCAATTACGATTCACAGCTGAACGAGCTGCACCGGCTGCTCTCGCTCATGAGTGCCGCGTGCTCAAGAGCCATTGCAATGAGCATAAAAGCGCTTGAGGAGAGCGATCTTGCCATGGCGTCGAAGCTCGCCGCGCTCGACGACGAGATAGACCGGTATCAGCGCGACATCCAGTCGCTGTGCCTGCGGCTTATCCTGCGCGAGCAGCCGGTCGCGGCGGATCTGCGGCAGATCTCGGCGGCTCTGAAAATGATAACCGACCTTGAGCGCATCGGCGATCAGGCCGAGGACATTGCAGAGATAATCCCGCACCTCAACGGCAGGACCGGCAGCGAATGCAGAGTGCTGCATCCGATGGCGGAAACGGCGATAAGCATGGTCACCGACAGCATCGAGGCTTATTCGGCCAAGGACGCGTCTCTTGCCGCAGAGGTCATAGCCCGCGATGATACAGTTGACGGTTATTTCGTGCAGGTGCGTGATATGCTCGTGAATATGATAAGCGGCGGCAAAAGCTCGGCAGAGTATGCGCTCGACCTTCTCATGATAGCAAAATACCTTGAAAGGATCGGCGATCACGCAACGAATATCGCAGAGCTTATAAATACGCTGTGAGGCTGCCGAAAACCTGTGCTGCCGGCGGCACGCAGGATTTTTCGTGAAATTTTATTTTCACAAAAAATGTGGCTTTTTACACACTGAATGAACGCGGGAGGCGATCGCCTCCCGCGTTCATTACCTTTAGCATTTGCTTGTTGCCGAAACGGTGCACCGCAGCTCATTCGAGCTCGCCGACCCAGCCGATGCGGTCGAGCTCGGCGTCTTTATCCCAAAGGAAGTCGACCTTGAGCTCCTTGCCGTCGCGGATACGCTCAAGATTCTCGATATGCTTTGAGAATATGGGCAGAGTGATGAGTCCGAGTATCGCGCCCGCGCGCCAGTCCCTGCGGGCGATGCCGTGGTATATCGGGTAGAATACCGCGCCTGTTATCGGCACGAGGCAGAGATACCGCGTTGCCATGAGCAGGACCGATTCAAGAAACAGTGTTAAGAGAAAATCGTTCACGCCGAACGCAAGAATGACCCCGCCGAGGCACGCCAGCCCCTTGCCGCCGTGAAAGTGCATGAGCGCGGGATACATATGTCCGATGATGCATGCCGTGCCCGCAGTCTCGCCGGCATAGGCGCTTGCCGGAAACAGCCGGTGCGCGAGCCCGACGCTGACGGCGGCCTTGCTTATGTCAAAGCACATGACGAATGCACCCGCCTTTTTGCCCTCGAGTATCATAAGATTGGTGGCACCGGCATTACCCGAGCCCTTTTTGCGGATATCGTAACCCTTGCGCAGACCCATGACATATGCGGGATTGATGTTGCCGACGGCATAGCCCAGACCGGCAGTGGCAAGCGCCGCAGGCAGTCTTTTGCTGATTTTCATAATGCTTACCTCCGTCAGAATTTTTGTATGACCGCGAGAAGCTCCCGCGTTGAATCGACGGCGGTACCGCCGAGCGAATCGAGAAACCCGCGTGATTTAAAGCCCCACGAAACGAGCACGCAGTCACATCCGGCGTTTTTCGCGGTCCGGAAGTCAACATCGGAGTCGCCGACATACAAAGTGCCGTTGATATCGGAGCCGAGTGCGCGCACGGTCTCAAAAACCGCATCGGGAGCAGGCTTGCGCCGCACGCCCTCGCGTTCGCCGACAACCGAGTCGAAAATGTCGGGAAAGTAGTGGCTTATCAGCGCCTTGACGGGAGCATCGGCTTTGTTCGAAACGACGCCGAGCTTATATCCCGCGGTCCTGAGCGTATGCAGAAGCTCCGGTATGCCTGCGTAGGGCGCGGTGGTGTTCATGCAGTTTTCCGCGTAATGCGCCTTGAATGCGGCAAAAACTCGTTCGAGCGTATCCTGCGGGCAATTTTCGGGAACGGCGCGCTCGATGAGCCTTCTTATACCGTTGCCGACAAATGCTCTGATCTCATCGAGACTGCGCTCTGCAAGCCCTTCCGAGGCAAGAGCGTAATTTGTCGAGGCGTGCAGATCCGAAAGCGTGTCAAGCAGAGTGCCGTCGAGGTCAAAAATAATAAGTTCTTTCATTGTTGTCGTCTCCTCTACGGTGATTTTAATACACAAGTGCCGATTTTTCAAGATTCTTTACCGGGCTCGATTGACCCCGCACGGCGCAGATGTTAAAATGAGATATAAAGCCTTGGCTGAAAACTATTGTGTCGGCTGCGCGTCACGGTAACGCACCGCGGAGAATGCTTCTGCCCTTGCCTTCCCCTCGGAGGGGAAAGTGCTGAACGAAGTGAAGCGGATGAGGTGTGATCAAATCGTGCCGCAGGCATCAATATTGTATCGGCTTACGCCGAAATATAATTCCACCTCATCAGTCGGCTTCGCCGACAGCTTCCCCTCAAAAGGGAAGCCAATGCTGCACCGATTTAGTGCGGCGGCTTCAAGGTTTTGTCGGTACTCACCGGTCGGGACGGCGCAATAAATGTATTGGTAGGTGCGTCAAGGCACCTCTGAAAAAGGAGAAATCAGGTTTTGGTAAGCTTGTTATCGAAAATGTTTATAAAAAACCGCACCGAGTACGGCAATGCCGCCGTGCGTGCGGCATACGGAACGCTGTGCAGTCTGCTCGGCATATTCCTGAATGTGCTGCTGTTTGCGGGCAAATACGCGGCGGGCGTGCTGTCGGGCTCGATCGCCATAACGGCAGACGCGTTCAACAATCTCTCGGATGCGGGCTCATCGGCAATATCGCTGCTCGGCTTCCGGCTCTCCGGCAAAAAGCCCGACCCGACGCACCCGTTCGGACACGGCAGGATAGAGTATATTTCCGGACTTGCCGTGGCAGCCATGATAGTCGTTATGGGCGTTGAGCTGCTCATAAGCTCGGTCGAGAAAATAATAGAGCCCGAGGCAGTCACCGCCGGCATTCTCCCCGCTGTGATACTTCTCGTTTCCATCGGCGTTAAGCTGTATATGTTCGCCTACAACCGCTCGGTCGGCAGGCTCATCTCGTCTCCGGCCATGGCGGCCACGGGCGCGGATAGTCTGTCAGACTCGATAGCCACGGCGGTGGTGCTGCTGTCCATGGGCGTTTCATATGTGTTCAAGGTCAATATCGACGGCTACGCGGGCGCGGTGGTGGCGCTGTTTATCATGTATGCGGGCTACGGTGTTGCCAAGGATACCCTCTCGCCGCTGCTCGGTCAGGCACCCGATCCGGAGCTTGTGCAGAGGATAGAGGATATAGTTATGGCATCGAGTGCCGTTATCGGCATGCACGACCTTGTCGTGCACGACTATGGTCCGGGGAGAATGATGATAAGCCTGCACGCCGAGGTCGACGGCAAGGGAGATATATACGCCCTGCATGACAGCATCGACACCGTTGAGCGCAGGCTCAAGCAGAGCCTCGGCTGCGACGCGACCATACACATGGATCCGGTCGAGACGGATAACGAGCAGATCGACGCCGAGCGCACGGCGCTGGAGAACGCGCTGAGCGATGTTGAGGGACTGCGCGGCATACACGACTTCAGAATGGTCATGGGACCGAGCCACACAAATCTTATCTTCGATGTAGTAATGGACACCGCTCTTGACAAAACTCCGGAGGAATTCCGGCACGAGATATGCACCCTCGTCGAAACGCGTATGCCGGGTCACTTTGCCGTTGTCACGGTGGACACATCGTTTGTCATATGAGGTGAGCGCGTATGTTTACCGAGCTTTGGAGCGGCGGACCGAAATTCATGCAGTCGGAGCATTTCCGGCTCGGCACGGATTCGGTGCTGCTTGCCGATTTCGTAAATACCTCCGGCAGAAGGTGCGGGATAGACCTCGGCTGCGGCTCGGGAATACTGCCGCTGCTGCTGTGCCGGAAAAGTCCCCGTCTGCACATGACGGGACTTGAGATAAACCCCGATGCCGCGCGCGTTGCGGAGGAAAATATGCGCGAAAACGGGCTGGAGGCGCAAAGCGGGATAGTCTGCGGCGATATACGCGGGGTCAGAGAGCTGTTCAAAACCGGCAGGTTCGACCTCGTGGTCGCAAACCCGCCGTACTTTGCCGCCGGCAGCGGTAAGGTGAGCCCCGACGCCGACCGCGCCCGTGCCCGCGGCGAGGTCACGGTAACACTTGAGGATATATGCAGGGCAGCCTCGTTTCTGTGCCGCACGGGCGGCTCGATGTGCCTTGTGCACCGCGCCGAGCGGCTGGCGGATGTCATATGCCTCATGCGCGAAAACGGGCTCGAGCCCAAGAGACTGCGCCTCGTGGCACATTCACGGGAGCACGCCCCGTCGCTCGTGCTCGTTGAGGCAAGGCGCGGCGCGAATGCGGGGCTGAGCGTTATGCCGCCGCTTTTCGTGACCGAGGGCGGCGCCGAAACGGACGAGATGAAACGCATTTACCATAGGGAGGACGGACATGAGCGGTAAGCTGTATCTTGTGGGGACACCGATAGGCAATCTGGGCGACCTGTCGCCGCGCGCGCAGGAAACGCTCCGCGCGGTCGACTTCATCGCCGCCGAGGATACGCGCGTGACGGTGAAGCTGCTGAATCATTTTGAGATAAAAAAACCGCTGGTGAGCTATTTTGAGCACAACAAATATGCCTCCGGCGCGAAAATACTTGAACGCATATTATCCGGCGAGAGCTGCGCGCTCGTCACCGATGCGGGTATGCCGGCAATATCCGACCCCGGCGAGGAGCTGGTGCGGCTGTGCGCGGAAAACGGCGTTGAGGTCGCCGTCGTGCCCGGGCCGGCGGCGCTTGTGTCCGCCGTGGCGCTGTCGGCACTGCCGTCGGGCAGATTTTGCTTTGAGGGCTTTCTGTCAACGGCAAACAAAAGCCGCCGCGAGCACCTCGACGGGCTGCGCGACGAGCGGCGCACCATGATATTCTACGAGGCGCCGCACAAGCTGCTGCGCACGCTTACCGACATGGAGCAGACCTTCGGCCCGGAGCGCAGGATAGCCCTGTGCCGCGAGCTTACGAAGCTACACGAGCAGACCATACACACGACCATAGGAAAAGCCCGCGAATACTTTACGGACACCCCGCCCAAGGGTGAGTTTGTCCTCGTTATCGACGGCGCTCCGGAAAGGGAGAGCGAGTGGAGCATGGAGGATGCCCTCGCACTCGCCGAGAAGTACCGCGCCGATGGTCTGCCGCGCAAGGCGGCATGCAAAAAAGCCGCCGCCGAGACCGGCTTTTCGGCAAAGCAGCTTTACGACGGCTCCGTCTGCCTTGAGTAAGCACATGGCAAATGACAGTCAGCCCTTACTTGAACAGTAAGTTTCTGCGCACGGTGTTGATTTTCTTTCACTTATGTGTTAAGCTGGTCATATACTCAGCAAGGAGCGTGGCAGCATGGAAAATAACAGAGCCAAAAAAGAGGACAGGCGCGTAAAATACACAAAGCAGGCAATACGCGACGGATTTCTTCGCCTTATTGCCAAAAAGCCTATCGAAAAAATAACCGTTACCGAGATATGCCGCGAGGCGGATATAAACAGAGGCACCTTTTATGCCCACTATTCCGACCCGTATGAGCTCAAGCGCACCGTGGAAAACGAGCTGACCGAGGCGATGGACCGGCGCGTGCGTGAGCTCGGCACACCGAGAATGACGGCGCTTCAGATGATGCGCCTGCTCAAGGAGCATCAGGAGCTGTGCCGTGTGTTCGCAGGTCCCTACGGAGACAACGATGCGCTTTTGAAGATAATCGCAAAGCAGGCCGATGACTATATAGTGCATGAGCTTGAAACGCTCGGCAGGCTCTCGGATACTCTGCGCGAGTGCATAAAGGGACTTCTGATATCGTCCATTTCTACGACAGTGAAATACTGGTTCGACACCGATATGCGGGCGTCGCCCGAGCGAGTCGCCTATGTTCTGGAGACCTACTGCACCCACGGGACGAACGGTTTTATCGACGGCAGCGGGTCATGATTTACATAATGTGTTGGAAGTTTGTTGGAAGTGTGCAAAACTACCGTTTTTTAAGCCTCATGTTTAGAGCTTGTTTACATTTTGGTTACATGAAATGACAGAAAGGTTGATGATCATGAAAAGAACAATCGCATTGCTCATGGCAATAAGCATGACCGTCGGGCTGTGCGCGTGTCACAGCTTTGCCGGAGATGAGTCAAAAACTCCCGTGCCTCGATTTGATGTGACCGTCAATTACAGCTACAATGACCAGCAGCTGGAGACCGATGACGGCACCGTTTATTACAGGCAGTCGCTCGGCACCGCTCAGGTGCGCTCGGGTGATGAGCGCGCGGCGCAGAAGATAAACGAAGCGCTCGGCGATCTGTATGTCAGCCTCAGCGAAACGGCCGACTATACGAGAAAGGTAGCCGCCGACCAGAGCGAAGATAACGGAGAGCATATAATGACTCTCAGCTACAACTGCGTTCCGAAGGCGATGCGCTGCGACACGGGTGTGCTCAGTCTCGTTTTCGATATCGCACAGTATACCGGCGGCGTGCACGGAGGTCTTTACCGTGTGAGCCGCAGCTTCAATGCCGATACCGGAGAGCTGCTTACGCTTGCCGACATTGCCAAAAACGAGGAGCAGCTCAAAACCTTCCTGAAGAACTATGTCATAGGTCTTGCCGCCGGCGAGGAATATTACGGCGACGACGGCGTGAGCTATCTGTTTGACGATGCTCAGGAGACCATAGGCACCATCGTTGACGAGGGCGAGCAGTGGTATTTTAACGATAACGGCATCGTCATCTACGCAAATCCGTACGATATTGCGACCTATGCCTACGGTATTCTGAGCTTCGAGGTGCCGTACTCGGTGCTTGAGGAGTTCATGAACGCAGACTTTATGCCCATTGAGTACGAGGGTGAAAACGGCATGGTACTCGCCGATGCCGGTACCGACACCGTGCGCGCCGAGCTCAATGTACTGGACACCATAACGGTGGACGAGGATATGCAGAGCGTCATCCTCTCCGCAGAGGAAACGGTTTATGATATCCGCCTTTATTCGACGGAGCGTATGCTCTGGCAGCGCAATTACCTCACCACAGGCGAGGGTGTTGAGGTCATAAGCTCCATTCCGGATGTGTTCTCAAGCATCGCCATAAGCTATCGCCTGTCCGACGGTACTCAGGTGGTGCGCGGAATATTCCAGAGCGGCAAGGACGGCTCGATAATCCTGACGGAGCTCCTTGAGGACGAACCTCTGTACACCGCAGACTGGAGCTGAAAACAATCAATAATGATAATACCCCCCTGCAGCACCAAAATCGCTGCAGGGGGGTCGCATATTCATTTGCGCTGCCGGCTCGGACCCGACCGTCGGCGCAAGCTCGATCAAAGTCTCATCATTTCATTGAGAAGCTCTATTTCGCCTTCGACCTTTTTCCTGATATCTTCCGTGCCCGCACCGTTTTCCAGCATCTCAAGCACGGTCTTCCAAGGCCGCTGTCGGTCCAGCAGGAAGCACTTATACTGATAATCCGTCATGCCGCCGCATTCGCATTCATTGTATGCCGCCATTTGCAAACATCTCCTTTAAGCTGAAGCTATAGCGATTTGCTGAAAGCGATCGCAAAGCCGTAAATCGGAAAAACAGGAGGATCCTCGGATCCTCCTGTTTTAATGCCTTAAGTCAGACCGGATCACTCGATAACATTGACGGTTACATTGTCAGTGCTCTTGAGGTTGTTCCAGTCGCTGTCGATGGTGACCTTGCCGTCCTTGATATCCTGGAGAAGGGCGTTGTACTGATCAACGCTCCAGTTCTCAAGGGACCAGGTTGCGGTGGGCAGGCCAACAGCGTCGTCCTTTGCGCCCAGAGCGGTGCCTACGCCGCCGATCTCGGCGAACTCACCGGCATAGAACTTTGCCAGTGCCCACTGAACGGAGCTTGCAAGACCCTTGGTTGCAGAGGTGATAACGGTGTCGGACTCGAAGGACTGGTCGGTGTCAACACCGATGACCTTTGCGTCGGCTGCCTCAGCCGCTGCGGAAACGGATGCGAACATCGAGCCGCCGCAGGAGAAGATGACCTCGGTGCCGTTCTGGTACCAGCCGGCTGCCATGGTCTGGAGCTCGGGAGATGCGCTGAAGGAGGAGCCGTACAGCCAGGAGTAATTGACCTCTGCCTTTACGCCCTTTGCAGCAGCCGCTGCGTCAACGCCCTGAACGAAGCCGTAGCCGAAACGGCAGCATGCCGGGTTGGTGCCGCCGCCGCCGCCGGTGAAGCCGAGCTTGGTGTAGCCTTCCATGACGGCTGCGTAGCCGGCGAGGTAGCCGGACTGCTCTTCCTGGAAGGAGATGCCTGCGACATTCTTGAGGACGGGTGCGCCTTCCTCGGTGGTCTCGGTTACGGGGTAACCGTCGATGAATACGAAGCTTACATCGGTAAACTCAGCAGCTGCCTGACGGATAGCTGCCTCCTGCTTGAAGCCTGCGCAGACAACGATCTTTGCGCCGTTGTCAACTGCTGCCTTCATTGCGTCGTAGCGATCGTCGTCGGTAGCCTTGTCGCCGTTTGCGGGCTGGTAGTACTTGTAGGACTTGTCGTTTGCGGAAGCATACAGCTTAACGCCGTCGAAAGTGCCCTGGTTGAAGGACTTGTCCTTGAGCTGACCGACATCGGTTACGAATGCGATCTCGTACTTACCGTCGCTGGATGTCATTTCGTCAGGGATCTTATCGGGATCGGTGACGGTACCGCTGGGCTCGGTGTCCTTGTCCTTGTCGGTATCCGTATTTGTGTCGCCGTTGGAGCAGGCACACAGAGCAAATACCATGCAAAGAGCCAGGAGCAGTGCTAAGAATCTTTTCATCTTTTTTCCTCCGTATAAATTTAGTTTTCTTGCGAACCAATTTACATATACGCTCACAGCGTACTGTCGTAAGTATATCACTAAAGTCGTGCCGAAAGCAAGTCTTATTTAGCAAATTGTCCAAACGAGGAGGTAAATGACGGCGTTTTTGCCTATCATTTTGCCATTTTTGCTGCAGTATCGAGGGCTATCTCCATCATCTGGGTGAACGACAGCTGTCTTTCCTCGGATGAGAGCGCCTCGCTGCGGTAAATGTGATCGGAGATCGTGCAGATGCACAGCGCCCTCTTGCCGGCGCGCGCGGCATTCATGTAAAGCCCCGCTGCCTCCATCTCCACCGCCATAACGCCCATGTCGCGCCATTTGTCGTTGCCGTCGCAGCCGGCGGGAGAATAGAAGTTATCGCCCGAGAGAATGTTTCCGACCTTCATGTCAACGCCGTGCTCCCTTGCGGTCTCAACGGCGGTGCTCAGAAGCGTATAATCGGCAATGGGAGCGAAGGTGCCGTTCAATTCAAACTGATGCGCGAAGTTAGAGTCGGTGCACGCACCCTGTGCGGCGACTATATCCATGAGCTTGAGATCGTCGCGCAGAGCCCCGGCAGAGCCGATGCGGATGATGTTGTCGACATCGTAGAAGTTAAAAAGCTCCCAGCTGTAGATGCCGATCGCGGGGATACCCATGCCGCTTGCCATAACGGTCACGGGAACGCCCTTCCATGTGCCGGTGTGTCCCTGAACGCCGCGGACATTGTTCACGAGCACGGGGTTTTCCAGAAATGTCTCTGCAATGAACTTCGCTCTCAGGGGATCGCCGGGCATGAGCACGGTTTTGGCTATTTCTTCTTTCTTGGCTGATATATGCGGAGTGGGAATGGGCATAGGTCATCCTCCTTAAATGTATTTGACCAAATTATAGCTGTCTGCCGCGGCTTAGTCAAGCTTCTTGCGCTTGCACGCCCATTCTTTGGCGGAACGCATTATATATAATGTAATGTACGCAATGCGCGTTTTGAAGCGTGCAAATTTGTAAAAACGCCGCCGTCAGATTGACGGCGGCGTGAGATCGTTATCCGAGAAGGAATCTCGAGAGGAAATCCCGGGTCTTGGGATCCTTCGGAGCTTCAAATATTTCTTTGGGCGAGCCCTCCTCGCAGATGACTCCGCCTGACATGAACACAACATTGGACGAAACATCGCGCGCAAACGCCATTTCGTGCGTTACGACTATCATCGTAAGTCCCTCCTTGGCAAGCGAACGCATGACATCGAGCACCTCGCCGACCATCTGCGGGTCGAGCGCGCTCGTGGGCTCGTCAAACAGCAGCGCCTCAGGCTCCATGGCAAGTGCGCGGGCAATGGCAACGCGCTGCTTCTGACCGCCGGACAGCTGCGACGGACGGGCGTTTATGTACGGTGCCATGCCGACCTTCTCAAGGTACTTCATGGCTACCGCCTCGGCCTCCTCGCGGCTGCGTTTGAGCACCGACACCTGACCGGCAACGCAGTTGCCGAGCGCGGTCATGTTGTTAAACAGGTTAAAGCTCTGAAAAACCATGCCGACCTTTGTACGGTACTGCGAAAGGCTTATATCGCCGGTGCTTATGTCCTTGCCGTGGTAAAGTATCTGTCCCGAGGTGGGAGTTTCGAGGAGGTTTATGCACCGGAGCATCGTGGACTTGCCCGAGCCGGAGGCGCCGATTATACTCAGCACCTCGCCCTTGGAAACGCTCAGGTTTATATCCCGCAGCACGGTATTTTCGCCGAACTGCTTCTGAAGATGTACAAGCTCTATAACTTTTTCGGACATTTTATGCCTCCCTGATGTGTATCTCGGCGGCGCTGTCGCTCTGCGAGCCGAATATGGTATAGCTGTCGCTGCCGTCGAGCCGGTGCTCCGCCCAGCGCAGTATGCGCGTTACGGTAAAGGTGAGGATGAAGTACAGAACGCACACGACGAGGTAGGTCTGGAAGGTCTCGAAGCTCTGGCGCTTTATGATGCCGGCAAAGTAGTACAGCTCCGTAACGCCGATGACATTCAGCACCGAGGTGTCCTTTATGTTGATGACGAACTCGTTGCTCACCGAGGGGAGAATGTTGCGCACGACCTGCGGGATGATGACCTTTATCATCGTCTGCCAGTGGGTCATGCCGATGCTCATCGCGCCCTCAAACTGCCCTCTGTCGATTGATATGATGCCGCCGCGCACTATCTCTGCCATGTATGCGCCGGTGTTTATAGAAACGATGATTATGCCCGAGGGAATGAGTGGGAGCGTGCTGCCGCCGGTCGCAAAGGCATAGCCCCAGTAAATGACCATTGCCTGCACCATCATAGGCGTGCCGCGGAAGATCTCGACATACACCGCGATGACCGCATTGAGAAGCTTGTGCAGCACTCTCATAACGATATTCTTTGAGTACGGTGCAGTGCGGATAACGCCGGTGAGAAGACCTATGACAAGACCTGCGGCAGTGCTCGTTAAGGCGATGAGCATCGTATTGCCGACACCGTCGAGAAGCTGAGGATAATATTTTACGACTATGTTTATTACATCGTTGAAGAAGCTCATGTCAGTTTACCAAAAATGTTTTACTTACGGATGATAACAACGAGGTTTGACTCGTAATAGGTGTCGGAGAAGTCGATCTGCTGTGCACGCTCTGCGGTGGGGCTCATGCCGGCGACGATGGCGTCGATGGTGCCGGATTCAAGTGCGGGCAGGAGGGAATCCCACTCAATGGCGTATATCTCGAGCTTCATGCCGAGCTTGTTTGCGACATACTGTGCGATCTGAACATCGTAGCCGTTTGCGTACAGGCCGTCCTTGCCCTCGCCGGAGATGGGGACTGCGCCGAGGCTCGTGCCCTCGGTGTCGGTCCAGTTATAAGGCTCATAGGCGCATTCCATACCGACTCTCAGAACGCCGTTGGTGGTCTCGGGAGCGGGGCAGCTTACCGCAAACTCGGTAACGGTGCCGCCGGAGGCGAGGGTCACTATCTGCTCCATAAGCTGTGCGCGCTGCTCGTCGGTGATGGTGGCGAGAGCCTCGTTTATCTGAGCGGTCAGCTCCGAGCCCTTCTTAAGACCGACTGCAATGCCGACATCGGCGGCCGTTGCGGTAAAGCCCGTATCGTTATTCTTCAGGGGAATGTAGGTCAGGCTGTCGTCGGACTGGCAGACCGAGAGAGCCGTCGGCTCCTCTGCGACATAGCCGTCGATAGCGCCGCTCTTGAGCGCCATGAGCAGGTCGGCAAACTCGGGGTAGGTCGAGGACTGCACATCCTCTATCTGTGAGAGTGCATCGGCGTGGAAGGTGCCCGCCTGAGCGGCGATCTTTGCGCCCTTGAGGTCTGCAAGCGACTGCGCGGAGCTGAGGTCTGCGGAGCTGGTTTCGTCATCGTTGCTGCCGCAGCCCGTGAACAGGCAAAGGCACATTGCCGCTGCCAGAAGCAGCGCGATAAGGTTTCTTGTTCTTCTCATTTCGGATATCTCCTTTTTCAAAATTAAATAAGCCTGCGACCCGAAGCGGTATCGCAGGCTTTGAAAAAGAAATTCCAAAATTAAAATTGCCTTCGATAGCTCTCCACATAAATGTGACAGTCCGACGCTTGTTCAGCGAAGTCCCAGCGGCAGGACGGCGGCAGCCGTGTCTGCGCTTCGGCGGAATTGCCTTTCCTCCCCGACCGCCTGCCGGCGTTGCCGTGGAGTACTCATCTTTTCCGCAACCTCTATCAGGTGCTTTCTTATTTGAGCCGCATTATAGAGCGGCTTTTTTCCTTTGTCAATAGGCTTTTTTGATTTTTAACACATTGCACGATTTTTCAGATGCGTCCGCATCGGGCGTTTGTGCACTTTAAAGTGAGACAGTATCAGAAATCGGCGTTGCCGGTGGTGCGGGGGTGCAGCTCGACATCGCGGATGTTCGATACGCCCGTGAGGTACATGACGAGGCGCTCGAAGCCCAGACCGTAGCCTGCGTGACGGCAGGAGCCGTAGCGGCGCAGATCGAGATACCACCAGTAATCGTCGGGGCTGAGACCCAGCTCGTCCATGCGGGACAGCAGCACATCGAGCCTTTCCTCGCGCTGTGAGCCGCCGATTATCTCGCCGACGCCGGGCACGAGGCAGTCGGCTGCGGCGACGGTCTTGCCGTCGTCGTTCATGCGCATATAGAAAGCCTTGATGTCCTTGGGGTAATCGGTGACGAAAATGGGCTTTTTGAACACCTTTTCGGTGAGATATCTCTCGTGCTCGGTCTGGAGGTCGATGCCCCACTTGACGGGATAATCAAACTTCTCACCGCTTTTTTCAAGTATCTCGACCGCCTCGGTGTAGCTTATCCTGCCGAACTCGTTGGAAACGACATTCTCAAGGCGCTCAAGCAGTCCCTTGTCAACGAAGGAGTTGAAAAACTGCATCTCCTGCGGGCACCTTTCGAGAACTGTGTTTATGACGAACTTGACCATCGCCTCGGCGTTATCCATGTAGTCGTAGAGGTCGGCAAAGGCCATCTCGGGCTCTATCATCCAGAACTCGGCGGCATGGCGCTGGGTATATGACACCTCGGCGCGGAAGGTCGGACCGAAGGTGTAGACATCGCCGAATGCCATGGCAAAGTTTTCGGCGTTGAGCTGACCGGATACTGTGAGGCTCGTTACCTTGCCGAAGAAATCCTTGCTGTCGTCTACCTTGCCGTCGTCGCGCAGGGGGAGGTTATTGAGGTCGAGGGTGGTAACGCGGAACATTTCACCCGCGCCCTCGCAGTCCGAGCCCGTGATTATCGGGGTATGGACATATACAAAGCCGTTGCTGCGGAAAAACTCATGCACTGCCTGAGCCGCGACGCTTCTTACGCGGAAGGTCGCCGAAAACAGGTTGGTGCGGGGTCTTAAATGCTGTATGGTGCGCAGAAATTCGACGCTGTGGCGCTTTTTCTGAAGAGGATAGTCCGGAGAGGAAACGCCCTCTATCACGACCTCCGCGGCCTTGAGCTCAAACGGCTGCTTTGCTTCCGGCGTGAGCACGAGCTCACCCCTTGCGATGAAGGCTGCACCGACATTCTGGCGTGCGAGCTCGTCGTAGTTTGCAAGCTTTTCGCGCTCAAGCACGACCTGCAGGCTCTTGAAGCACGAGCCGTCGTTAAGCTCGATGAAGCCGAAGTTTTTCATATCACGAATGGTGCGCGCCCAGCCGCAGACGGTTATCTCTTTCCCGCCGAAGCTCGCGGCATCGGCAAATATCTGAGCGATCTTAGTGCGTTTCAAAGACAAACACTCCAATCAATTAAAATTCGATGGGAAGTATTATATACTAATATTTTGTTCCTTGCAAGAAATTTAAAAATGTGGTATATTGATAATATATTATTGCAGTCTGATATGACAGTGCCGCATAGTGCGGCACGATTTTTTTGGAGGTATAAAATGCTGTCGGTCGGTGATACCGTCGTTTACGCGACGAACGGTGTGTGTATGATAAAGGAAATATCGGTGCTCAAAATGGGCAAAACAAAGGGAGAATACTACATCCTGTGTCCGGTGGACGATCCGGGCAGCACGGTGTATGTGCCGACGGCGAACGAAAAGCTCACGAGCAGGCTGAAGCCCGTGCTCACTCCCGAGCAGGCAAACGCCCTCATAGACGCAGCGGTAAAGGATCCGCTTGAGTGGATAGATAACGACAACAGCCGCAAAACAGCCTGCGACGAGATCGTCAAAAACGGCGACCGCAAGCAGCTCATGCGCCTTGTCGGCATGCTTTACCGGCACCGCGAGGAGCTCAAGGACCAGAAAAAGCACTTCCACAATGTCGATGCGCAGTATCTCAAAACAGCCGAGCGTATGCTCCACGGCGAGCTGGCGTATGCCCTGAGTATACCGATCGACGATGTCGGCGGCTATATAAGCGCGAGAGCGGCGCGTACTTGACGAAAAAGTTCGAATGCTGTATTATATCTAAGATAATAAGCGATAAGGAGGAGCATACATGGGTCTTATTCCTCAGGTGACCTGCCGCCGCTGCGGAGAGAAATTCTCCGGAGTGCACCGCCGCTGTCCCAAATGCGGAACGCGCAGGGTGCAGAACAGCCGCCGCGCACCGGGTACAACGCCCGGCGCAGTCAAGGGAACGGCAGCGAATAAAAGAGCGGGTGATAACCGCAAATGGCAGTTTATATTCGGAGCCATACTCGTTGTCGCAGTCATAGTCGCACTCATAGTCATGATAACCGTGAGCCTTGACAATGCCGATAACCCCAATGCTCCGGTAATGCCGACGACTCCGCCGGATGTTTCCGCCGCACCTACGCCGACTCCCACGCCCACGCCGACTCCTACGCCTACACCGGAGATAACCTCGGTCACGATGAGCAGCCCCTATGCCAGCAACTGCACCGAGTTTGCCCTGGGCGCCGGTCAGTCGGTAACGCTCACCGGCTCGCACTTCCCGATGACCGTAACGCCGGACTATCAGTGGACCTCGGCAGATCCGAGCATCGCAAGCGTGACGGTTGACGAAAACGGCAAGTGTACGGTCACCGGTGTCGGTACCGGAACGACCAAGATCATCCTCAGCTGTTACGGAAAAACCGCCGAATGTACGGTTTATGTGAGAAACTGATAAAAAACAGTTGACAAATCCATCGGCATCGGTTAGAATAACCGTTGCCGATGAAAAACGGACGATTGGCGCAGCTGGTAGCGCATCCGCTTGACGTGCGGGAGGTCACAAGTTCGAGTCTTGTATCGTCCACCATAAGCCTACAGTTCCTTTGAGCTGTAGGCTTTCTTTTTTTCTCAAACAACAGGGCTCGGACTTGTGACCTTATTCGAGCCTGCGCCCGCATCGGCTGCGGCAGAACGAAAAAAGCTCGCCTTTTGGCGAGCTTGTTTCGGGTAATATCAGGTTATTACACAGCGCGGGTGACCTTGCCGCTGCGCAGGCAGCGAGTGCATGCGTAAACGTGCTTGGGACTTCCGTCCACGATCGCCTTGACGCGCTTCACATTGGGCTTCCAAGTACGGTTGGAACGCCTGTGGGAGTGAGACACCTGAATGCCAAAGGCAACGCCCTTGTCGCAAAACTGACATTTTGCCATAAACTGAAGCACCTCCTTGCTTGTGTTTATCTGCCCTATTCTGATAGACAGCTTATTAATAATAACAGAACGCAACATCAAATGCAAGAAAAATTTTCAGGCTCCTAAAAAGCGTTGCAAAATGCGGAGTTTGCGGTTAAAATTGAGGATGAGATATTATATAAAGGAGCTTGATGATGGCAGGTAAATATTCCGTAAAGCTCAGCACGATCGTAAATGAGCATTCGCTCGTGCCTCTGCACACCTCCTCGAACTACGCAGAGCAGCTGCTGGTCGAGGCGGACGTAAACCGTCCGGCGCTGCAGCTTGCAGGGTTTTATAACTATTTTGATCCCAACAGACTGCAAATAATCGGCAGGGTCGAGAGCACATATCTGGAGCTCAAAACCGAGGATGAGCGCCGCCGCTGCTTTGAGGAGCTCATGCGGTATGACATTTCGGCGCTGGTCATTTGCCACGGCGCATCCGCGTTCCCGGAATGCATCGAAATGGCGGAGAAGTATGACCGCAACCTGTTCGTCACGCCCGACGACACCTCGGATTTCATGGCCGATGTCATAAGCTCCCTGCATACTCACCTTGCACCGAGGACGACGATGCACGGCGTGCTCGTCGAGGTCCACGGCGAGGGCGTACTGCTCACGGGCGACTCCGGCATAGGCAAAAGCGAAACGGCGCTTGAGCTAATAAAGCGCGGTCACAAGCTCATAGCCGACGATGCCGTGGATATCCGCCGCATCGGCCGCAGCAGACTCATAGGCACGGCTCCGGAGCTCATAAGATACTACATGGAGCTGCGCGGCATAGGCGTTGTCGATGTCAGGTACCTGTACGGCGTCGGCGCAGTCAAGCCCGAGGGCGCGATAGACCTTGTCGTAAATCTTGAAGCATGGGACGATGAGAAGGCATACGACCGTCTCGGACTGACGGGCGAGACGCAGGACATCCTCGGGATCACCGTGCCGAGCATTACGATACCGGTGCGCCCGGGCAGGAACCTTGCGGTGATACTCGAGCTTGCCGCGATGAACAACCGCCAGAAAAAGATGGGCTACAACGCCGCAGAGACGCTTGCCTCGAATATAGACACCGCCGTGGACAGCGGCATGATATAAGGAGTAATTATGGAAGCTTTGGAAACAGCGATAAGCCAGATAAAGGAGAATATGCCGGCGCTCGACCTGAGAGAAAACGAGCCCATGCGCGAGCACTGCTCATTCAGGGTCGGAGGACCGGTACGGGCGTTTGCCGTGCCGAAGGATCTTTTTGAAATGTCCAAGGTCATGTTCTATCTGCACATGAACAGCGTTTCGCCGCTCACGCTCGGTAAGTGCACCAATGTCATTTTCCCCGAGGAGGGGCTTGACATCATGGTCATCAGCACCGAAAACCTCCGCAAGCTGCGTCTGGGCGAAACGGAGAATACCATCTATGCCGAGGCGGGCGTGCCGCTTGCGCGCCTTGCGCAGTTTGCACGCGACAACGGGCTCTCCGGGCTTGAGTTTGCAGGCGGGATACCGGGCTCGGTGGGCGGCGGCATTCTCATGAACGCCGGCGCTTACGGCGGCGAAATGAAGGATGTCGTGGATTCCGTGGTCGTGTACTATATCCCGACGCAGACACTTACCGAGGTCAAGGGCTCCGACTGCGGCTTTGCATACCGCCGCAGCAGCTTTGAAAAGATCAACTGTGCCGTCATGGGCGCGGTGTTCCGGCTCACGCCGGACGATCCGGAGGCCATTGGCGCGAGAATGAAGGAAATGAACGAAAAGCGCATAGCCAGCCAGCCGCTGGATATGCCCTCGGCGGGCAGCGCATTCAAGCGCCCCGTTGGCGGCTATGCCGCGGCGCTCATTGACGGGTGCGGGCTCAAGGGGTACACCGTGGGCGGCGCGCAGATAAGCGAAAAGCACGCCGGGTTTGCCGTAAATGCCGGCGGTGCGACATATGACGATGTGGTCGAGCTGCTCGACCATGTCCGCCGCAAGGTGTATGCCGAAACGCAGATAACGCTTGAGCCGGAGATAAGGATATATCCCAAGGGCATGCTGCTCGTCGACGATTGGCGCGAGCGGCGGCAGGATATAATGCAGCAGATGCAGGAGCAGGCAAAGCAGAGGTCCGCCCAGGCAAAGGAAGACGGCAGCGAGGTCGAGCCGGGCTGAGTCTCAGGGAGGGAGAATATGGAGTTTCTTATAATAACAGGAATGTCCGGCGGCGGCAAGAGCCAGGCGGCGGATATAATAGAGGATCTGGATTACTACTGCGTCGACAATATGCCGGCAGCGCTCATACCGAAGTTTGCCGAGCTGTGCGCGGCGACGAAGGGTCGGTATGAAAAGGTCGCTCTCGTCACCGACATCCGTGAGAAAAACGGGATAAGGGATATATTCAACACCCTTGAAACGCTGCGCGAGATGGACTTCGGCTACAAGATACTGTTCATGGAGGCGGAGCCCGCCGTCATCGTAAAGCGCTACAAGGAGTCGCGCCGCCCGCACCCGCTGGCGGCGAAAAGCGGCGGCTCGATAGAGGACGCAATAATAAAGGAGACTGAGCAGCTTCGCCCGATACGCGATATCGCCGATTATATTGTCGATACCTCGCACCTGACGCTCGGTCAGCTCCACAACGAGCTGTACACTCATTTTTCCGACTCGGCCACCGACCGTTCGATAGTCGTGAATGTTATGTCGTTCGGCTTTAAATACGGTATGCCGCTGGATGCCGACCTCGTCTTCGACGTGCGGTTTCTGCCCAACCCGTTTTATGTTGAGGATCTCAAGCTCCTCAGCGGCTTGGACGCGCCGGTGCGCGACTATGTTTTCGGCTTTGAGCAGACCAACACCTTTATGGACAAGCTCACCGACATGATAGAATACCTCCTGCCGCTTTACATCGAGGAGGGAAAATACAGCCTCACCATCGCCGTCGGCTGCACCGGCGGCAGACACCGCAGCGTTGCCGTCGCATCGGCGCTCGCGGGGCACCTGAAATGCCTCGGCATTCCGGTGGTGAGCATAAACCGCGACCTTATGAAGTGAGATGGAAAGAACCTTCGCGCAAAAAGTCAGAGCCGAGCTGTGTGAGCCCCGGGTAGAGCGCAAATGCTGCGCCGTCGCCGAGGCATACGGCGTTTTGCTGTATGCGCACGCGTTCTCGCCGCGCGGGATAAAAATAACCACCGGCAGCGACGAGTTTGCCGAAAGGCTGCCGCATCTTTTCCGCCGCGCATTCGGCATTAATTTCGATGCCCCCGAGCGGGAAAGAGGCGTAAAGCATGTTTTCGTCATAAGCGACGCGCAGAAGATATCGGCCGTGTTCGATGCCTTCGGCAACGACCCGTCAAGCCCTACCCTGCACATAAACTTCGGAGTTATCGAGGAGCAGTGCTGCAAGGCGGCGTTTATCCGCGGCGCGTTTCTCGCGGGAGGCTCAGTCACGGATCCGGCAAAGCGGTATCACCTTGAGCTTGCCACAACGCACTACAGTGTGAGCAGGGAGGCTTATTCCGTGCTGCTCGAGATGGGCTTTTCGCCCAAGGAGGCCCGGCGCAAGGGAGAGCACCTGCTCTATTTCAAAAAGAGCGAGCATATAGAAGACCTTTTGACTACGATAGGCGCGCAGGTCTGCGCGATGGATGTCATGTCCGCAAAGATAGAAAAGGACATGAAAAACAGCATAAACCGCAAGGTAAACTGCGATTCAGCAAATGCCGACAAGGTCGTTGAGGCAGCCGCAAAGCAAATGGAGGCGATACGGCGCATAGACAAGCTCTACGGGCTCGATTCGCTGCCGGATAAGCTCCAGCAGGCGGCGCTGCTGCGGTATGCAAATCCCGAGGCAAGCTTAGCTGACCTTGCCATGCTGTCGTATCCGCCCGTGTCGAAAAGCTGCCTGAGCCACCGGCTCAAGAAGCTTCTGACATACACGCCGGAGGATAAGGAATAGAAGCTGCCGAAAAAACGGTTTTTATCGGCGGAGGACCGAGGAAAAATATGAGCTTTGTTCATCTTCATGTTCATACCGAATATTCGCTGCTCGACGGCGAATGCCGCATCGAGCCGCTCGTTGCGCGCGCAAAGGAGCTCGGACAGACCGCGCTTGCCATAACCGATCACGGCGTCATGTACGGCGCCGTTGCGTTTTATAAGGCGTGCCGTGCAGCGGGGATAAAGCCCATCATCGGCTGCGAGGTATATGTTGCGCCGAGAACGCGCTTTGACCGCGAGCACGGCGTCGACTCGGAGTACACTCACCTTATCCTGCTGTGCAGAAACGAGACGGGCTACAAAAATCTGTGCTATCTCGTGTCGGCCGCGTTTACCGAGGGCTTTTACACAAAGCCCCGCATAGACTGGCAGCTTCTGCACGAGCGCGCCGAGGGGCTTATCTGCCTCTCCGGCTGCGTTGCGGGCGCGATACCGCGCATGATAAACTCCGGAAACTACGAGGGCGCAAAGAAAAAGGCGCTCGAGCTGCGCGAGCTGTTCGGCGAGGACGGCTTTTATCTTGAGATACAGGATCACGGGCTCGATGCCGAGCACCGCGCCTCAAAGGGGCTTCTGCGCATACACGAGGAGACCGGTATACCCCTTGCCGTGACAAACGACGCACACTACATCGAAAAGCAGGACGCATATTATCAGGATGTTCTCATGTGCGTCCAGATGCAGAAAACGGTGAACGATCCCTCGCGCATGAGATTTGAAACGCAGGAGTTCTACCTCAAGACCGAGGACGAGATGCGCGCGCTGTTTCCGGAGCATCCGGAGGCTGCCGACAACACGGCCAGGATCGCCGAGCTGTGCAATTACGATTTTGAGTTCGGCAAGTACAAGCTGCCGCGCTTTAAGCTGCCGGAGGGCGAGGCGGACAGCTTTTCTTACCTGAAAAGGCTGTGCCTCGAGGGGCTTTCCCGCCGCTATCCCAATGACGACGGCAGCGTTGAGAAGCAGCTTGAATACGAGCTTGAAATGATAAAAAAGATGGGCTTTGTCGATTACTTTCTCATAGTTTCCGACTTTATCGCCTATGCAAAGCGCAAAAAGATCCCCGTCGGTCCCGGACGCGGCTCGGCTGCGGGCAGCGTCGTTTCGTACACGCTGGGGATAACGGATGTCGATCCGATAAAATACAGTCTTTACTTCGAGCGCTTTTTGAACCCCGAGCGCGTGAGCATGCCCGATATAGACATTGACTTCTGCGTTCAGCGCAGAGGAGAGGTCATCGACTATGTAAACCGCAAGTACGGGCACGACCATGTCGCACAGATAGTCACCTTCGGTACAATGGCGGCCCGCGCCGCCGTGCGCGATGTCGGTCGCGTTCTCGATCTGAGCTACGCAGAGACCGATGCCGTTGCCAAGGCGATACCAACGGGTCCTAACATGACGATAAAGGAGGCTTTGCGCGTTTCAAAGCCTCTGCGGGATATGTATGAAAGCGATGAGCTGCTGCGGCGGCTCATTGATGTAGCCGAGGCGCTTGAGGGCATCCCGCGCCACGCCAGCATGCATGCGGCGGGCGTTGTTATAACCGATAAGCCCGTTTACGAGTATGTGCCCCTGTCGAAAAACGACGAATCGGTGGTCACGCAGTACCAGATGACCACTCTTGAGGAGCTGGGACTTCTCAAAATGGACTTTTTAGGGCTCAGGAACCTCACGGTGCTTGAGGACGCGGCAAAGCTCGTGCGCCGCACCGAGCCCGACTTCGAGGTCGAGAAGATACCCGACGGCGATGCCGAGGTGTTTAGGATGATCTCCGAGGGACACACCAGCGGCGTGTTCCAGCTCGAGAGCACGGGAATGACCGGCGTGTGCACGGGGCTCAAGCCCAAGAGCATTGAGGATATAACCGCGGTCATTGCGCTCTACCGCCCCGGTCCCATGGACAGCATACCGCGGTTCATAGAGTGCTCGGCGCATCCGGAGAAGATAAGCTACAAGCATGAGCTGCTGCGCCCAATACTTGAGGTCACCTACGGCTGCATCGTGTATCAGGAGCAGGTCATTGAAATTTTCCGCCGCCTCGCCGGATTTTCGCTCGGTCAGGCGGATATGATCCGCCGCGCGATGAGCAAGAAAAAGCATAAGGTCATCGACGCCGAGCGCAGGGCGTTCGTCCACGGCGACGCCGGGCGCGGCATAGACGGCGCCGTAAAGCGTGGAGTGCCCGAGGCCACGGCAAACAGCATTTACGATGAGATACTTGACTTTGCGTCGTATGCGTTCAACAAGGCTCACGCGGTGAGCTATGCCATCGTTTCCTACCGCACCGCATACATGAAGCGGCGTTATCCGCGCCAGTACATGGCGGCGCTTTTGAGCAGCGTTCTCGATAACAGCACGAAAATTTCCGAATATATAGCCGAGTGCCGCGAAATGGGCATAAGGCTGCTGCCGCCGGATGTGAATGAGTCGTATGCCGACTTTTCCGTCAGCGGAAACGATATACGCTTCGGACTTGTAGCAATAAAAAGCATCGGCAGGGGCTTTATAAACGAGCTTATCGCCCGCCGGAGCCGGGACGGCGCGTTCCGCAGCTTTGAGGATTTCTGCCGCCGCATGGCGGGGCGCGAGCTAAACCGCAGAGCGGTAGAAAATCTCATCCGCGCCGGTGCGTTCGACAGCTTCGGCTACAAGCGCAAGGCGCTGCTGAGGATAGCCGGCGTTATGATAGACGGAGTGCAGCACGACAGCCGCAGCAATGTTGACGGACAGATGGATCTTTTCGGAGAGCCGGAGTTCGAGAAGTCGGGCGCTCTGAGTATACAGATACCCGATGTTGAGGAGTATACCCGCGCCGAGCTCATGGCAATGGAGAAGGAGACCGCAGGTCTGTACCTGAGCGGACATCCGATGGACGAGTACCGCGAGCGCGTCCGCCGCGCGGGGCTCGTGCCGATAGCGAGCATACTCACGGATGCTGCATCCGAAAACCGGCATAAGGCGTACCCCGACGGAGCCGTCGTGACGGTCGCCGGAGTCGTGCAGTCGAGCAATACTCGCACGACAAAATCGAACACGCTCATGAGCTACATCGGTCTTGAGGACGATACCGGCGCAATGGAGCTTATAGCGTTCCAGCGCGCACTCGACACCGGAGGCCGGTTCGTCAAGGAAAACGAGCTCATAATAGTACGCGGCAGAGTGTCGGTGCGCGATGAGAAGGAGCCGCAGCTCATGGTCGACGAGATCCGGCCCATCTCCGACCTTGGGAAGCTTGCACCGGCTCGACCCGCGCCGGCGGCATCGTCCGAGCAGAAGCTGTGGGTCAAGCTGCCGAGCGAGGGCGACCCGCTGCTTGAGCGGATAAAGCTCATTCTTACAATGTTCCCCGGCACACAGCAGATGATAATCTACTGCGTGCGGGAGAAAAAACGCATCGGGACGAAATGCCTTATCCATCCGTCCCTTGTCGCCGAGCTTAAAGAGCTCTGCGGGGATAAAAATGTTGTGATAAATTAACCGTCGTTTTTTCAATAGCGTTTTTCCGCAGCTGCGGATACATTTATCTCCGGTGTCCCGACCGGAAAGTGCAGCCGAAACCGGTACATTGCCGCGTAACAAAAGTGTGCCCTTGGCTTCCCTCAAGTGGAAGCCAAGGGCAAAAATCTTTCCGCAGCGCGTTACCGCGACGGCGCAGTCAAATGACTGCCGGTGTTCTCCTCGCTCCGGCTGCGGCGGCGAGCGGCACAATCCCTCCGGCTCGCTAACGCCGACCCACCTCCCTTTGCACAAGGGAGGCAGCGCACCCCATGAGTTTGCCTAATGAAACGGCGCACCTATTGGCTCCTTTGCACAAGAGAGGCGGCGCACTTCCTGACTGCGCCGATTTTTACCGTTCAAATGCGCCTTTAAAACATCTAAAAAAGTTGAAAAGCTAAGATATTGTGTTATAATAAACTATTATCATGACCCCAATGGAGGTTTTAGGAGTATGGCAAAAAAGCAGTTCAAGGCAGAGAGCAAAAGATTGCTCGATCTCATGATCAATTCCATCTATACAAACAAGGAAATTTTCCTGCGCGAGATCATCTCAAACGCATCCGACGCGATCGACAAGCTGTGCTACATTTCGCTGACCGACGATCAGGTCGGTCTGAACAGAGAAGACTACCGCATCCGCATTACCGTTGACAAGAACGCCCGCACCATCACCGTTTCCGACAACGGCATCGGCATGAGCCAGGATGAGGCAGAGAAAAACCTCGGCGTTATCGCGAAAAGCGGCTCTTACAAGTTCAAGAACGAGCTGAGCGAAAAGGACGGACAGAACGAAGATATATCCATCATCGGTCAGTTCGGCGTCGGCTTCTATTCCGCGTTCATGGTCTCGGACAAGGTCACCGTTATCACGAAGAAATACGGCGAGGACACCGGCGTTATCTGGGAGAGCACCGGAGCCGACGGCTACACCGTTGCCCCCTATGAAAAATATAAGCCCGGCACCGATGTCATCATGCATATAAAAGAGGATACCGATGAGGAGATCTACGGCTCGTATCTCGAGATATGGAAGCTCAAGGCCCTCGTAAAGAAATATTCCGACTATGTACGCTGGCCCATAGTGATGGACATTACCCATCAGGAGCAGCAGCCCACCGGCGAGGATGACAAGGACGGAAATCCCGTTATGCACACCGTCAATGTGACCGCACCCGAGACCGTCAACTCCATGGTGCCCATCTGGCAGAGAGCCAAGACCGAGGTCACCGACGAGGAGTGCGTCGAGTGGTACAAGGAGACAAACCGCGACCAGACCGACCCCGCGGCGGTGCTGCGTATAAACGCCGAGGGCGTGGTATCGTACAAGGCAATGCTCTTTATCCCGGGCAAGGACATCGACAACGCCATATCCGGTGCGACCAAGAAGGGCATCAAGCTCTACTGCAACGGCGTGCTGATCATGGAAAACTGCGACAAGCTGCTGCATGATTATTTCGAGTTCGTGCGCGGCGTCGTCGATTCCCCCGACCTGAGCCTGAACATCTCGCGTGAGATACTTCAGCACAACCGCCAGCTCAAGGTCATCGGTCAGAACCTCGAAAAGAAGATAAAGGCAGAGCTCGAGAAGATGATGCGCGACGATCGCCCGAAGTACGAGCAGCTCTGGCGCAATTTCGGCATCCACATCAAGTGCGGCGTCTGCGACGAGTACGGCCGCTACACCGACTTCCTCAAGGATCTGCTGATATTCTACACCTCTGAGGAGAGCATGCGCTCGCTCAAGGAGTATGTTGACAATATGCCCGAAAGTCAGAAGGCTATTTACTACGCCTCCGCCGAAAGCGTCAAAAAGGCAATGGCGCTGCCGCAGTGCGAGGAGGTCAGAGCCCGCGGCTATGAGATACTGTACCTCGATCACCCCATCGACGAGACCGTCCTGATGCAGCTCCGCATGTACGAGGGCAAGGGCTTTGTAAATGTCCTGACCGAGGATCTCGGCTTCCAGACCGACGAGGAAAAGAAGGCCGCCGAGGAGAAGGTCGTTGCAAACAAGGAGCTGCTCGACTTCATCTGCCAGAGCATAGGCGATGAAAAGCTCAAGCAGGTAACGCTTTCGAGCAAGCTCGTTTCGTCCGCATGCTGCCTGACCTCGACCGGCGGCTTCACGCTGGAGATGGAGAAGTATTTCCGCAACGGTCCCAGCGAGGAGATGCGCAAGCTGCGCGCCGACCGCGTGCTGGAGCTCAATGCGGAGCATCCCGCATGCGCTGCCGTAAAGAAAGCCTATGACGACGGCGATAAGGACAAGGCGGCGACCCTGTCGAAGATCCTGTATGCACAGTCCGAGCTCATCGCCGGCGTTGAAATAGAAGACCCCTCCGCTTACGCGGATCTCGTTTGCAGCCTGTTCTGAGACTGCGGAGAAACGCCTCTGAAAGCCTTCCCCTTAAGGGGAAGGTGGGTCGCGCAGTGAGCCGGATGAGGTGTGATCAAATCGTGCCGCAGGCATCAATATTGAGTCGGCTGACGCCGAGATATATTCCACCTCATCAGCCGGCTTCGCCGACAGCTTCCCCTCAAGGGGAAGCCAAGGGCAGAAATGTTTTCCGCAGTGCGTTACCGTGACAGCGCAGGTAGACTAACCACCGGTGTTTGTGGCGCAATGCCCCTCGCGGCGAGCGAGCCCCTCAAGGGGAAGCCACGATCGCTCCCTTTGCGCACGGGAGCCAATGGGTGCGCCGTTTCATTCGGCAAACTCATGGAGTGCGCTGCCTCCCTTGTGTAAAGGGAGGTGGGTTGCCGCATAGCGGCAAGCCGGAGGGATTGTCGGGTGAATATTGCTGCGCACTATCGTTGCGCGGCAATATACCGGTTTCGGCTGCACCCACCGGTCGGGACACCAGAGATAAATGTATCCGCAGGTGCGGAGAACCGCCTCCGAAAAAAAGAATGGCGCCAAAGGCGCCGAGGGAAAAATGAGAGACAGACTTGGAGTTTACATTCACATACCGTTCTGCGTTTCCAAATGCAGCTACTGCGATTTCTATTCCGTCGCCGGAGGCAAGCAGAAGATGCCCGACTATCAGTCGGCGCTTTTGTCGCACATAAGCGAGTCGGCCGAGGCGATGGAGAGCTACGAGATCGACAGCATCTACATCGGCGGCGGCACGCCGAGCTGCTACGGAGCCTCGCGCATCGTCGAGATCCTTGACGAGCTCAAGCGCATGGGCAATGTGCGCCTCGATGCCGAGATAACCGTTGAGGCAAACCCCGACACCGTGAAGCTCGACGAGCTCAAGGTTCTCCGCGGCGAGGGCGTGAACAGGCTGTCGATAGGCGTTCAATCGGCGAATAACGACATTCTGAAGATAATCGGCAGACGGCACAACTTCCGTCAGGCCGAGCTCGCGGTGGACACCGCCCGCCGTGCCGGCTTTGAGAATGTCAGCCTCGACCTCATATACGGTCTGCCGAGCCAGACCAAGGGCGACTGGGCGGAGACTCTGTCCAAGGCGCTGGAGCTGCACCCGGAGCATCTTTCGTGCTACTGCCTCAAGCTTGAGGAGGGCACGCCCATGTACCGCAGCTACCTCGGCTCACCGCTGATACCGGACGAGGACGAGCAGGCGGATATGTACCTATACACGACCGACACGCTCAAAAATTACGGCTTTGAGCAATACGAGATCTCGAACTTTGCCATCCCCGGCTACGAGTCGAGGCACAACCTCAAGTATTGGCAGCTCGACGACTATGTCGGCTTCGGTCCGGGCGCACATTCGTGCATCGGCGGAGTGAGATACAGCTATGTGCGCGATCTTGAAAAATATATCTCCGCCGTCATCGGCGACAGTATGATAATCGACGAATACGAGCAGATCGTGCCCATACAGAGGGCTACGGAATACCTTATGCTCGGCATGCGCACCGTTCACGGCATATCACGGGAGGAATACCATAGAATATACCGCAGCGATTGGGAGCCCATCGAGGAGACCTTCGAGCTGTTTGAAAGAAAGGGATGGGCGGATAGGAAAGACGGCCGGTGGCATCTCACGCCGGCAGGCTTTTTGATATCAAATGTGCTGATAAACGCGGTTTTGGAGGCACAGACCGGCGCCAAGGTCGAGAATAACCCGTGGATGCGGGATGCATTCATGCAGGAGAAGAAGCAGGAGCTCCCCGAGGGCGAATACGAGCGCTTCACCTCCGTGTACAGGGATAAGACCGGCATCTGACAGGAGGGACGATATGGCAAGGGGAAAGCACGAGGCCTCAAAAAAGAAAAAAACAACTAAAAAATCACCCGCAAAGGCGAAGAGCTCGGGCAGAGGCAAAAAGACAGCGATCATTGTTGCCGCCGCCCTGCTGCTCATAGCCGCAGCAGGCTTTGTGACGGGGCTTCTGGCGGGGAGATCGTCTAAAATACATCCGAATATGACGCTCGGCGGCATTGCCGTCGGAGATATGACGGTGCAGCAGGCGGAGAAAAAGCTCACGGAGGCCGGCTGGTCGGCAAGCGATGCCGGAGTCGAGGTAACGCTTCCGGGCGAGTATAAATTCACCGTCACCGCTCAGGAGGCGGGTACCGATCTGAGCTGCGCCGAGGCTGCTCAGGCAGCATACGACTACGGTCACAGCGGTTCGCCGTTGAGCGACCTGCTGGCGTATCTCAAGTGCATAACCGGCGGAGTCACCGACGCCGACATCCTCAGGTCAGCGAATGCCGAGGGCGTCAGGGCAGCGGTGGATAAGGCTCTTTCCGATTATAACGAGCGTATGGGCAAGGGCTACGAGGTGGATACCGAAAACGCCGTTCTGAAAATGGTAAAGGGCGCCGAAACGATAGACATAGACGCAGGTAAGCTGTGCGATATGATAGTTGAGGCGTTTGCCGGCGGCAGCGGCAGCGTTACCTATACGGCGGAGGCAAAAGACTCAGCCGAGCCCGATTTTGACAAGCTGCACGAGGAGCTGTACGCCGAGGTGCTCGACGCGCAGTACGACCCCGAAACGCAGAAGGCCACGGAGAGCAGGGTGGGCATAGACTTTGATGTAAGTGCCGCCGAAAAGCTCTGGACCGATGCTCAGCAGGGCGAGCTTGTAAAGATACCGCTCACCGTCACGCAGCCGAAATACACGCAGGAGCAGTTAGATAAGATGCTCTTTGCCGACAAGCTCGGCTCGCAGACGACGAGCTACACCTCGTCGGCAGCCGGCAGAGCCACTAATGTCGAGCTGTCAGCGGAAAAGATAAACGGCTATATCCTCGCGCCGGGCGAGACCTTCTCCTACAACACCGCCGTCGGCAAGCGCACCGCGGCGGCCGGCTTCAAGGAGGCGGGAGCGTATGCCGGAGGCAAGGTAATTCAGGAGATAGGCGGCGGCATATGCCAGACCTCCTCCACGCTCTATTGTGCGGCACTGTATGCGAATTTGCAGATAGTCGCCCGCGATGAGCACTATTTCGCCGTGGGCTATGTCCCATGGGGACTGGACGCCACCGTAAGCTGGGGCGGGCCGGAGTTTAAATTCAAGAACAATCGGGATTTCCCGATAAAGATAGTCACAAAATGTGAAAACCGTCAGCTCACCATTGAGATCTGGGGCACCGATGTTGACGGGAGCTATGTCAAGATGGACTACTCGGCATCCACCGTGTACGATTCGACATACACCGATGTCGCCATAGGCACGCGCGCGGTGACCTATCGCTGCGTCTATGATAAAGACGATAATCTTATAAGCCGCACCAAGGAAGCAAGCAGCTACTATCACTACCATGAGGAAAACATAAAGTGGCCCGAGCCGGAGCCGAGCACTGAGCCCGAGCCGAACACCGAGCCCGAACCGAACACCGAGCCCGAGCCGGAAAACGAGCCTGCCGAAGCAGTCACGGCCGCATAGAAACCGAAAAGGAGAAAATAAAATGGAAAAAGGAAAGTTTTATATTACAACACCTATCTATTATCCCTCGGACAAGCTGCATATAGGTCACACCTACTGCACCGTAGCCACCGACGCGATAGCGCGCTACAAGAGACTGCGCGGCTATGACGTCATGTTCCTCACCGGCACCGACGAGCACGGTCAGAAGATCGAGGAAAAGGCAAAGGCGGCAGGGCTCACCCCGCAGGAATTTGTCGACAGGATAGTCGAGGGTCCCGGCGGCATAACCGACCTGTGGAAGCTCATGAACATCTCAAACGACCGCTTTATCCGCACCACCGACGACTACCATGTTGCGGCGGTACAGCGCATCTTCAAGAAGATGCACGACAAGGGCGATATATACAAGGGCGCATATAAGGGAATGTACTGCACTCCCTGCGAGAGCTTCTGGACCGAGAGCCAGCTCAAGGACGGCAAGTGCCCCGACTGCGGACGCGAGGTGCATTACGCCGAGGAGGAGGCGTATTTCTTCCGCCTTTCCAAGTACGCAAAGCCCGTTCAGGAGCTGCTGGAGACCGGCACCTTCCTCGAGCCTGCCTCCCGCGTCAACGAGATGATAAACAACTTCATAAAGCCGGGTCTTGAGGATCTGTGCGTATCGCGCACGAGCTTCTCCTGGGGCATCCCCGTCGATTTTGACCCCGGCCACGTCGTCTACGTCTGGGTCGATGCGCTGTTTAACTACACCTCCGCGCTCGGCTTCCTCAACGATAAATACGACGATTACGACAAGTACTGGCCGGCGGATGTCCACGTCGTCGGCAAGGAGATAGTCCGCTTCCACTCCATCATCTGGCCGGCAATGCTCATGAGCATGGAAATGCCCCTGCCCAAGAAGGTCTACGGCCACGGCTGGCTGGTCATCGACGGCGGCAAGATGAGCAAGAGTAAGGGCAACGTCGTAGACCCCTACAAGCTTGCGGATATGTTCGGCGTTGACGCGCTCAGGTTCTTCCTGCTGCGCACCTTCCCCTTCGGCTCGGACGGCAACTTCTCAAACGAGCTGCTGATCTCCACCATAAACACCGACCTTGCAAACGACCTCGGAAACCTCGTTTCGCGCACGACCGCCATGGTCGAAAAGTACTTCGGAGGCACCCTGCCCGAGGACAGGGAGGCCGATGCTCTCGACGATGAGCTTCTCGCGCTTGCAAAGCAGACCCGCGAGAGATATGCCGAGCAGATGGACAAGCTCCAGCTCCACCTCGCGCTTGAGGAGGTGTTCAGGCTCATCCAGCGTGCGAATAAGTATATCGACGAGACGGCGCCCTGGCAGCTTGCCAAGGACGAGAGCAAAAAAGCCCGCCTCGCAAGCGTTCTGTATAATCTGCTCGAGTGCCTGCGCATGAGTCTCGTCATGCTCACACCGTTCATTCCCGAAAGCTGTGACAAGGCGTTTGCACAGATCGGCGCGGACGACAGCTTCCGCACATGGGACAGCTGCGCACAGTTCGGCGCCCTGCCCGCAGGCATCACCGTGCACAAGGGCGAGACCCTGTTCCCGCGCCTTGATATGGCAAAGGCACTTGAGGCGCTGGAAAAGATGAACGCCCCCGCAAAGCCCAAGTTCCCGCCGGTCGAGCCGGATGTCACGATAGACGATTTTGCAAAGTGCGATATGCGCGTGTGCAAGGTGCTCTCGTGCGAGCCCGTCAAGAAGTCAAAGAAGCTTTTGAAGTTCAAGCTCGATGACGGCAGCGGCACTCCGCGCCAGATACTCTCCGGCATCCACGAGTTCTACGAGCCCGAGCAGCTCGTCGGCAAAACGGTCGTTGCCATCCTCAACCTGCCCAACCGCAAGATGATGGGCGAGGATTCCTGCGGCATGCTGCTGTCGGCAGTTCACGAGCACGACGGCAAGGAGGAGCTGCACCTGCTCATGCTCGACAACGAGGTCCCCGCCGGCTTCCGCCTGTGCTGAAAGGAGCAGCCGCGTGAATATAAACCTAAATGTCGTCAAGTTTTTGCAGAAGTATGAGTCCGATCCCGAGCTCCGCGCACGCGTCGAGCAGGCGGAGATGATGTATCCCGGCAGCCTTGAGATCCGCGAGTCGGTCGTTGAGGATGTGCTCATCCCCATCGCCGAGGAAATGGGTCTGGGCTTCACGCTCATGGATCTTTACACCTATGAGCGCAAGCTCAAAAACGAGCGCAGCCGCGATGTCGAGCTGACCGAGGAGGAGCTCAGCGCCGACGATGACGAGTTCAGCTACTGGCTCGTCGACAGGGGCTGGGAAAACGATAAATCCTGCTTCGATAAAAACTCACCCAAAGGAATAGACTGATAAAACCGGCCGCAGCGGGGCACCCGCCGCGGCCGTTGTACTTTTTCAATGCGTTTTTCCGCACCTGCGGATACGGTCATTGCGGTGTAACGATAGCGTGCAGCAATATTCACCGCACAATCCCTCCGGCTCGGCTTACGCCGACCCACCTCCCTTTGCACAAGGGAGGCAGCGCACCCCGTAAGTTCGCTGAATGAAACGGCGCCCCTTGGCTCCCTTGCGCAAAGGGAGCTGTCAGCCGCATGGCTGACTGAGGGATCGTGTTTTCGGAAGCGAACCTCCGCACCTGCGGATACAGCGATTGCGGTAGCCCGACCGGAGACTGCGGGCAAAACCGATATATTGCCGCACTACAGTAGTGCGCCGTTGGCTTCCCCTCTGAGGGGAAGCTGTCGGCGAAGCCGACTGATGAGGTGGAAATATATCTCGGCGTAAGCCGAAACAATATTGTTGCCTTCGGCACGATTTGATCACACCTCATCCGGCTCGCTGCGCGACCCACCTTCCCCTCAAAGGGGAAGGCAATTGGCAAAAGCCTTTCCGCAGTGCGTTACCGTGACAACGCAGTTAAACAAATTGCCAATGTTGGCAGCGCATTGCCCGCCACGGCGAGTGGCACTGATGAGGTGAAATTATATCCTCGGCGCAAGCCGACACAACATTGCTGCCTGCGGCACAATTGAACAGATTGGTTATTATGCACGAAAAACGAAGCCGGTTTTCTATGTGGATGTAAAATATTGAGTATCCTCGATTTGAGACTTCAATTTAACACGGCGCTGTGCTATACTTGACTGTAAGCACAGACCCCGAAAAAATTAAATTAGGAGGAACAAAATGAAGAAATCCAAGAAATTTCTTTCTCTGCTTCTGGTAGTTGCCATGATATTCTCTCTGGCAGTGCCCGTATTTGCAGAGGGAGAAGAAGCGGCAAAGACATATTCTAAGGTTGAGTCTTTGTCTGATGGCGAATATCTCATTCGAGGCATCCCTACGGATACCAAATACGATGTAGCAATTGAAGGTGTAACAAACGCTTTTCTGAGTACGGATGGATGTTCAGCTACAAGAATGATGTCCAAAGATCTTGCTATAACAGATGGCAAGGTCACTACGGATGATGCAACCGTTGTCTGGACTATCAAAGCAGTAGATGGTGGCTACACAATTTATAACGCAGCGGCAGGATATCTGTATTATGATGCGAGTACCAACAAGAACACTGTTTCCTACACAACCGATGCTGAAAAAGCAGGTGTGTGGAATGTTACAGATGCAGTTCTTACCGAAAGTGCAAGCAGCAGAGTTCTTGCAGCTAACAAATTCGGCAGTGACGGCAGCAACTATTACGGTTTTGCATGCTACAAAAGCACGAGCAATGTAAAGAGTGTTATTGAGTTCTACAAACTCGACACCGTAACTCCCGATCCCGAACCCGAACCGGGCGAGCTTGAGGGCAAGACCGTTATCCTGCACTCGAACGATGTCCACGGCGCAATAAGCGGCTATGCCAACATGGCAGGTCTCGCAGCCGAGTATGAGGCAAAGGGCGCAGAGGTCATCATTGCCGACGCAGGCGACTACAGCCAGGGCGAGGTCGCTGTCAGCTCCAACAAGGGTCTGAACGCAGTTACCATGATGAATGCCGCCGGCTACGATGTGGCAACTCTCGGCAACCATGAGTTCGACTACGGCTATGAGCAGCTCACCGAGAACCTCAAGGCAGCCGACTTCCAGAACATCTGCTGCAACATCGTCGATGAAGACGGAAATAAGCTCTTCGAGGGCAGCACCGTTATCGAAACCAAGGGCGGTCTGAAGATCGGCTTCATCGGCGTTAACACTCCCGAGACCCAGACCAAGGCAAACCCCGCACTTATCAAGGGTCTGAGCTGGCTCTCCGGCGATGAGATGATAAAGGCGGTCAATGCAGAAGCCGACGCACTCAAGGACAAGGCAGACATCGTTGTCGTTCTGGCACACCTCGGCATTGACGGCGAATCCGAACCCAACCGCTCCACCGACCTGCTCAAAGGCGTAACGGGCGTTGACTTCATCATCGACGGCCATTCCCACGACGTTATGACCGCAACGAAGGCTGAGCCCATCCAGTCCACCGGCACCAAGTTTGAGTACATCGGCGTTGTTGTTATCAACAACAAGACCAAGGCGATCGAGAGCTGCACGCTCGTCGAGGTCACCGAGGAGACCGCATCCGATAAAGACGTTGCCGCAGCGGCAAAGGAGATCAACGACAAGATCGATGCAGAATACGGCGAAGTATTCGCAAAGAGCGAGGTAGCTCTCAACGGCGAGAAAGCATACAGCGAAAAAACAAAGCTGTACGGCAACCGCGACGGCGAGACCAACCTCGGCGACCTCATCACCGACGCAATGCTCTGGAAGATCAATGAGCAGGGCGGCGTTGCCGTAGACGCAGATCTTATCCTCGCTGTCACCAACGGCGGCGGCATCCGCGCCAACATCGCTGCCGGCGACATCACCAAGAAGGCTGTAAATGAGGTTCTGCCCTTCGGCAACACCCTCGCGGTCGTCTATGTCACCGGCGCAGAGCTTCTTGAGGCTCTCGAAGCTTCCACCTACTGCTCCCCCGATGGCACTGTAGGCGGCTTCCCGCAGGTAGCGGGCATTGAGTACACCATTGATGTCACTAAGGAATTTGACAGCGGCGACCAGTACCCGGGCTCGACCTATTATGCACCGAAGAGCATCCAGCGCGTTACCATTGACAACATCAACGGCAAGGCATTCGACGCCAAGGCAACCTACGCAGTTGTCACCAACAACTTCGTCGCGGCAGGCGGCGACACCTACTATGCATTCGCAGCAGCGGAATCGCAGTTCGACACCGGTTTCCCGCTTGACGAGGTAGTCATGGAGTACATCACCACCGAGCTCAAGGGCGTTGTCGGCGAGCAGTACAAGGCTCCTCAGGGTCGCATCCACTACGGACCGTTCAGCGACATTGAAGGCGGCTGGTTCAACAGATACATCCTCATCGCAGCAGAGGCGGGGCTCGTAAACGGCTTCTCCGACGGCACCTTCCGTCCTGACGAGAATGTCACCCGCGAGCAGTACATCACCATGCTCTACCGCCTCTTCGATACCGAAGACGACAAGGAAGGCGCAGAGCTCACCTTCACCGACGCCGGCACTATCGGCTTCGGTAAGGAAGCAGTCAGCTGGGGCATTGCAAACGGCGTTATCGTCGGCTACGACGACAACACCTTCCGTCCCAACAAGCAAATCACCCGTGCAGAGATGGCGAAAATGACCTACCGTGCACTTTGCTCCGTCCTCGGCAAGGAAGCTCCCGATGAATACAATGTTGACGCAGGCTTCAAGGATGTTGTCGAAGGCTCGTTTTATGAGACTCCCGTCAATGTCCTGGCTTACATGGGCATCATCAACGGCATGAGCGAGAGTGTGTACGCACCCGATAACACCGCAACCCGCGCACAGGCTGCAAAGATCCTTGCCAGCATTCTGGAATACTTCGACTACGGCGAGGAGTAATACCTGACAATCCAACAGCAAAAATCACTGCCCATCACGGGCAGTGATTTTTTTATAGGCGCTTTTCGCACCTGCGGATACGGTCATTGCGGTATCCCGACCGGTAGGTGCGGGCGAAACCGGTATATTGCCGCACTACTGTAGTGCGCCGTTGGCTTCCCCTTTGAGGGGAAGCTGTCGGCGAAGCCGACTGATGAGGTGAGAATATATCTCGGCGTAAGCCGAAACAATATTGTTGCCTTCGGCACGATTTGATCACACCTCATCCGGCTCGCTGCGCGACCCACGGCAGAAAGTCAAGCAAGTGCAACAAAAACCTCGCGAGGGGTTTTCCAACCGAGG
>CAVHZB010000077.1:0-9051 GCA_963640555.1 Phascolarctobacterium succinatutens | reverse complement strand
CGTGTACGGTCTTCGTGTGCAGCCAGATATCCGTGCGGCGGGCGGTTTTTGTCGTAAGCTCGTCGTTCTGCGCGTTGCTGCGGCCGACAAGTATCTCAAAGCCGTCGCTCGACACAAAGCGCATGGGACCCTGCTTTTTATGCCTGCGCTCCTTTGTGCCGCGCGGCTTTTTAATATAGCCCGTACCGACGAGCTCTGCTTTTATCTCAGCAAGATCGTCCTCGGTCTCGGCGCGCTCTATCTCATCGAGCACACTGTTGAGATACTCAAGCTGCCTCTCACCCTCGGCAATGAGCGCGGTGAGGTGCTGCTCGGCGGTCTTGAGCTTGTTATACTCCTTGAACATTGCGGCGGCGTTATTCTGCGGCGTTTTTAATACATCGAGCTTTATCGTGCGCTGCGGGCAATCCGGCTCGTAATAGTCCTCGACGGTGACAGAGCCGTCACCCTTATGAACACGATAGAGATTTGCGGTCAAAAGCTCGGCATCGCGGCGAAGCCCGTCGCGTTCTGAGCTCCTTTCAAGCTCCTGCTTTTGCAGAGCAAGCTTTCTGGCAAGGCGGTCGCGCGCGGTTTTTACACCGTGGCTGAGCTCCCTTGAGCGTCTGCGCCGGCGTTCAAGAATATCTCGCCTTGAATAATATGCATCCAGCAGCTCGGAAAAGCTTGAAAGACTGCTGCTTTCATATACGCCCGCATACTGCTTGAGCTGCATGAACGAATACTCCTTGGGCTTTCCGTTCTCCGTAAGCAGTGTAGGGGTGAGCTCGCCGGCTCTGACGCTTTCAAGAAAAGCGTCAATCACCTCAGGCAGAAACGCGGTATCGTCGCCGCTGCGGCAGGCAAGCTCGCGGCACACAAGCGGCGACAGACCCGAAAACGCATCCATAATGCATTTATCCGCGCTCTTTGTCCCGCCGGAGGCAATGCTCTGCGCTATCTCCTCCCTCGTCAGGTCAAATATAAGCGGCTTTCTTTGCTTTGGCGGAAGCCGGTATATCATGCCCGGCAGCAGCCTTCGCTCGGCATCTCCGCCATAATCCATGCGGCGCAGGCAGTCGATTATCCTGCCGTCGGTACCGATAAGCACGAGATTTGAGCTTCTGCCCATGAGCTCGACCGCAAGGCGCAGGTCAACATTGTCCCCAAGCTCGTTTCTTGATGTTATGTAAACCATTGCGAGCCGTTCCCAATCGGGCTGCTCGATGCGCTCGATCCTGCCGCCCGTGAGGTATTTTCTCAACAGCATGCAGAACATCGGAGGCTCCTGCGGATTGTCAAAGCTCATTTTCGTCTGCTGCAATCTGCCGCTTCCGGCACCGGCGTCGATCAAAATGCGCATGTTTTCGCTGCCGCCGCGCACCGAGAGAACGATCTTGTCACGCTCGGGCTGCTGCACCTTATCTATCCTCGCACCGGTCAGCTTCGGCGCAAGCTCCGCGATTATCCCTGATAAAAGTATTGCATCAAGTGCCATCACTGTCTCCCACGCATATTGCGTAAAGCTCGTTTATCCGTTGTGTTTTACCTTGCAGATACAGCCATCCGAACAACGCCTCAAGTCCGGTGGCTGCATGGTACTGCGCGATATTTGCCTTATGCGGAACGGAATTTACCTTCGTGTTCCTGCCGCGCTTATATATATACGCCTCCTGCTCGGTGAGCATGGGCAGCAGTCTCTCCGCCGCCTCAGCCTGAGCCGGAGCGTTCACGATGGCAACGGTTTTTTTGTGCAGGTCGGTGACCTTCTTATTGCCGCCGGTGCACAGCATCGTGCGCGTTAAAAGCTCATATACTCCGTCGCCTATATGCGCAAGACCGAGCATACCTATCTCGTTTACATCACCCGGCTCCATCCGCGGGCAAAAATAATCCTTCATAGCGTCTCCGTAATATCAAAAAGGGCGGTATATTATGTTAACCGCCCTTGCATTTTATATATTGTCTGCCTCGTCGGCAAACTCCGTCTGTATCCTCAGGGTCTCGGTCGGTGCGGTGCCGTGAGTGGTCTGCATTTCGAGCCACTGCTCGCGGGTTATGAGTATCTGTCTCGGCTTTGAGCCCTCGAATGGACCGACAATACCTATTTCCTCCATCTGATCGACGATACGGGCTGCACGCGAATAGCCGAGCTTTAAGCGGCGCTGGAGCATGGATACCGATGCCTGCTTCGTGTCGAATATCACATCGACGGCCTGCGGCAGCAGCTCATCATACTCGCTTCTTGCGTCGGACTCGTCATCGTCGTCCGCTCTGCCCTTGCTGCCGGATGAGCCCTTATCCTCGGCGGCCTTCTCGATCTGCGCAAT
The DNA here is from genome assembly GCA_963640555.1 of Phascolarctobacterium succinatutens. GTDB lineage: Bacteria > Bacillota > Clostridia > Oscillospirales > Oscillospiraceae > F23-B02. The sequence goes on along the minus strand of CAVHZB010000077.1, from coordinate 6,742 downwards.
GACATCCTCGCTGTACTGCGCGGTGGACTGACGCTTTATAAACTCGACTATGGAATCGCGCTCCTCATCGCTGACAAATGCGCCCTGAACGCGCAGGGGCTTTCCGCAGCCGATGGGGGCATACAGCATATCGCCCATGCCGATAAGCTTTTCCGCGCCCGCATTGTCGAGAATAATGCGGCTTTCAAGTGCGCTTGAAACGGCAAAGGCTATGCGGCTGGGGATGTTTGCCTTCATAAGTCCGGTTATGACATCCGCCGACGGGCGCTGTGTGGCAATTACAAGGTGCATACCGGCAGCTCGTCCCATCTGGGCGACGCGGCAGATGCTCTCCTCGACATCCTTGGACGCGACCAGCATGAGATCCGCCAGCTCGTCGATGACAACAACGATGTTCGGCATCTTCGGCTGACCGCTTTCCTTGATATGGTCGTTATACGCGTCGATGCTCCTTACGCTGAGCTCCGAGAAAAGCCTGTAGCGCTTGAGCATTTCGGTTACTGCCCATTGCAGAGCGCCGGCAGCCTTTTTCGGATCGGTCACGACAGGGATATACAGGTGCGGGATGCCGTTATAAACGCCGAGCTCGACCATTTTGGGGTCTATCATTATGAGCTTGACCTCGTCCGGGTCGGATTTATAAAGCAGGCTTATTATAAGTGAGTTCATGCACACCGATTTGCCCGATCCGGTCGTACCGGCGATGAGCAGATGCGGAAGCTTTGAGATGTTTCCGACCACCGCCTGACCTGCAATATCCTTGCCTATTGCAAAGCTGAGCTTTGATTTGGATGCCGCAAAGCGCGGGGAGTCTATTATATCGCGGAGATAAACGGTGCTTATTATTTTATTCGGTACCTCGATGCCGACGGTGGATATCTTGTCCGGTATCGGAGCTATGCGAACGCTGACGACGCCGAGGGCAAGCGCTATATCACCGGCAAGGTTTGTAAGCCTGCTGAGCTTAACGCCCTGCTCAAGCTCAAGGTCGTAGCGCGTTACCGTGGGACCGCGCGTCGTATCAACTATCCGCGCATTCACGCCGAAGCTCTTTATGGTGCTTTCGAGGCGCTCACGGTTCGTGCGCAGCTCGTCATCGGAGTTTGCGGCGACGCTGTGTCCCTTTTTCAGCAGGAATATGGGCGGCTTTTCATACTCGCCCTCACTCGTTGCCGACTCAATGGCGTTTCTGATAGCCTCCGATTCGGCAGCGACCTCGGCTGCGGTAGCCTTTTTGCTCGGGGGATCGGACACTGCGGCGGTCCTTACGGGACCCTCGCCGGACATTTTGACCGGCGAGACTCCGGCAAGCTCCTCGGCCTCCTCGATGCTCAGGGGCTCGACCTCGTCTGCCCTGAGCTCGGTCTGCTTTGCCTTTTTTGATGTGAACAGACCGGACTTTGCCGGTGCCTCTTCCTTAACGGTGGGCTCGTCATCGTGTTTTTTGTTAAATGCGGGCTCATCGTCGAGCGGAATATCTATTGCTCGGCGTTTAGGCTTTTTGACCGGCTCCGGCTCATCATCGGGAGCTTCCTCCGGTCTGTCGTCCTGAACGGGTGCAGGTCTTGCCTTCTTCTTTGCCGGCTTCTCCTCGGGCTCGGTACGGATGAGCTCAATGAGTCTTGCGGGTGTTATGCCGACCGACGACAGTGCAAAGAACGCAAGCACGAAGAACAGGATTATCGCCGCTCCGTAAATGCTGAACGCCTTCTGAAGGGCAAATGCCAGCAGTCCGCTCAAAACGCCTCCACAGAGCATCTGTGTACCTCCGACATACAGCTCCTTGATCGCGGAAAACACACTGCCGCTGTTGTCGATGACTATCTTCCCCAACAGAGGATCCAGCAGCGAGCCTATCAGCAGCGGCAGCATGAGCGCCGCTGTCGTGCGCCATGCCGCGGGCTCATTACGGCAGAAGACAAGGTGATACGCCGCAAGCAGGAACGCCGGTGCGCATATCCAGAAGCCGTAGCCGAAAAGTCCCTTGAGCAGTGAGCACAGCCAGCTCACCACGACTCCGTCATGCGCAAAGATGCCGATCACCACCAGCACCGCCGCGAATGCCAGACATGCAGCCGCAATGATCCGCTGCGCGGAGCTCTCCTCCCGTTCCGGCTTTTTCGGAGCGCTCTGTCTGCCTCCCGTGCCTTTCTTTCCGGTTCCGTTTGATTTTTTCTTTGTTGCCGTTTGAGCCATTTTACAGGTTCCCTGCCTTTATCAGAATATAAGTGAAAGTATTATCGTTAAAACGCCCACTACCCAGCAATAGTAGGAAAATCCTCCGAAGCGGGTCTTTCTGGCGATCATTTTCAGAATACCTATCGACAAAACGCCCGACACCATTGCGGCTATCATTCCGAACAGATATGCCGGAATGAGCGATATGTCTATTCCGGTCTTTATCGCGTCTATAAGCTCCAAAAGCGTTGCGCCGAGTACGGCCGGAATGCTCATGAGCAGTGAAAACTTCACCGCATAGCTGCGCTCATGTCCCGTAGCAATGCCTGCGGTTATCGTCGTTCCCGAACGGGACAGACCAGGCAGAGTTGCAACGCACTGGCACAGACCGACGATGAGCGCATCGGTAAACAGCATGTTCTTCTCCGTCTTGCTGCCCTTCGGCATCTTGTCCGCAACGAGCAGGATACAGCCGGTGAGCACAAGGGCTATGCCGACAAAAACTGTGGAGTTTGAAAGTGCTTCTATGTATTTATGCACCGGCAGGATAAGCACCAGCGGCACAGTTGCGACGATTATCAGCATGAAAAGCCGCGCCTCGGGAAACCTGCGTCTGCCGCCGTTTTCATCGTATGTCCTGCCGCCGAGCAGGTCAACGGTCTGACCGAGCATTGCGCGTATATCGCTCCAGTACATGAAACAGATGGCGATAAGAGTTCCGAAGTGGAGCAGAACATCAAAAAACATGTGATTGCTGCCGAGGTCGGACATATTGAAAAGGTTATGCAATATGGCCAGATGACCCGAGCTCGAAATGGGCAGAAACTCCGCAACGCCCTGCACGAGTCCGAGAATTATGGCATCGAGTATGCTCATGGACCGCACTCCTCATTGATTTTACGATATTATGTATACTTAACTTTGTTATTTTACCATACAATATATGAAAAAGCAAGCTCAGGTCAGTGAGCTTGCCGGTCTATTTCGTTGTGCAGATATTCCAGCGCATTTGACAGCGTGCCTATTCCGTCTATCAGCCCGCAGTGCACCGCCTCCTCGCCGTAAATGACGCTGCCGACATCGTTTGCAAGCTCAGCGGTAGCCATCATCAGCTCCGTATACCTCTCGCGGCTGACATTGGAGTGACCGGTCACGAAGCCGACTATGCGCTCCTGAATGCGCGCAAGGTAGTTGTAGGTCTGCGGAACGCCTATCACAACGCCGTTTAGCCGCACCGGGTGTATGGTCATGGCTGCCGATGGCGCTATGAGGCTGTGCTTTGCCGCGACAGCCAGCGGCACACCGATGGAATGTCCTCCGCCGAGGACGAGCGAGACCGTCGGTTTTTTCATTCCGGCTATGAGCTCGGCTATACCGAGCCCCGCTTCAACATCTCCGCCGACGGTATTCAGAAGAATGAGCAGACCCTTTATTTCCTCCGACTCCTCGACTGCGGCAAGCAGCGGCATTATATGCTCATACTTTGTTGTTTTGGTATCCTCGGGCAGGATCTGATGCCCCTCGACCTGACCCACGATGGTCAGACAGTGTATCGTACCGGCCGAGCTCCGCGCGTTCGAGCTGCCGAGCTCCTTTATTTCCTCCAAAAAAATCACCTCATACCTATTTTGTCAGGTACAAGGTGATTTATCCTGTTTTTATGCCTTATACGCCGCAAGCACGCCGAGATAGGTCATATAGCAGTCAAATTTTGCAACGACCTCAAACGGAGAGTGCATGCTCATGACGGGAACACCGGCGTCGATGGTGTCGATATTGCGGTTTGCCATGTACTTGGCTATCGTACCGCCGCCGCCCTGGTCGACCTTGCCGAGCTCGCTCATCTGCCACACCACGCCGTTCTCGGCAAACAGCCTGCGCAGATACGCGACCACCTCGGCGGATGCGTCGCTCGTACCGCTTTTGCCGCGCGCACCGGTGAACTTGCAGATGCCCATGCCGTAATTGAGCTTTGCGTCATTGCGCTTTTCGCTGACCTCGGGGTAGTTGGGATCAAACGCCGCGGTGACATCGGCAGACAGGCAGAAGCTGTTCTCAAAGCAGCGGCGCAGCGGGACATTCTGAGTGCTGCACAGCTCCTCCATAAAGCACTCGAAGGCGCTGCTCTGCATACCGCTGACGCCGTCGGAGCCTGTCTCCTCCTTATCCGCAAGGATGCAGACGCAGGTCCTTTCGGGAACGGCGTCGATATCGAGTATCGCCTTAAGCTCGGCATAGGCACAGACGCGGTCATCATGACCGTAGCCGCCTATGAGCGAGCGGTCGAGACCGATCTCGCGGACTTCGAAGGCCGGCACTGCGGTGAGCTCTGCGGACAGAAAGTCCTCCTCGACTATACCGTAGCGGTCATTGAGAATGCTCATAACGGCGAGCTTTACGCGATCGCTGCCCTCATCGGCATACGGAACGCTGCCGACGATGATATTCAGACCCTCGCCGGTAATACCCTCCTCCATGCTCTTTTTCATCTGTTCCTTGCCTAAATGCGGCAGGAGGTCGGTTATCACAAACTGCGGTTCGGAGGGATCGCGGCCTATGGTAATATCTATGACCTCGCCGGATCTTAGTGCGACAACACCGTGAAGCTCAAGGGGGATCGTGACCCACTGGTACTTTTTGATGCCGCCGTAGTAATGCGTCTTGAAATATGCGAGCTCATCGCTCTCGTAAAGCGGGTTCTGCTTGAGGTCAAGGCGCGGAGAGTCAACATGGGCTCCCGCTATGACGCAGCCCTTATCGAGGTCCTTTTTGCCGATGACAGCCAGCATGAGCGCCTTGCCGCGGTTGCTGCGGTAGATCTTATCGCCGGCCCTGAGCTCCATGCCTGCCGTGTACTCGGTAAAGCCGGCATCCTCTGCAAGCTCTATGGCGGTCTTTACCGCCTCGCGCTCGGTACGGGCATCGCTGAGGAACCGGATGTAGCCGCTGCAATAGTCCTCCATTGCGATACGCTGCTGCGTATCCATGGTATCGTAGCCGTTTTTCTGTCTGTAGAATAATTCGTCTCTGATCTCACTCATTTTTCAGTACTTCCTTAAATAATTTTTTGCATTCTTTTTTAAATTCATTTTTCGTGCCGTTATTGTGCAGGACATATTCGCATTTCTGCTCGAAATACTCGTTTGGATACTGCGCGGCAACGCGCATGAGCGCATACTCATAGCTTATGCCGTCGCGCTTCATTATACGCTCGATGCGTACCGTTCTTTCGGCAACTATGCCGATAACGGTCCTGCATCGCTTGCCGAGCCCGCTCTCAAGAAGCGCTATTGCGTCGACCGCCGCCAGCTTTCCGCCCTGCATCGCCCACTCGCGCAGCTTTTTGTCGACCTCGATGTTTATGTAGTGATGCGTTATGGAGTTAAGATCCGTAAGCGCCGCCTCGTTTGAAAAAACCGTGGCTCCGAGTGCCTTGCGGTCGAGCCTGCCGTCTGCCACCGTTCCGGGAAATACCCTTTCTATCTCCGAAAGCATCTGGCTGTTATTTCCGAGCATCTCATGGTACAGGGCATCGCAGTCGATAATGAGTGCTCCCATGCTCTCGAGCTCGCGCAGAGCAGTGGTCTTGCCGCAGCCGGTGCCGCCGGTTATCCCGATAACGGTGAGCTCATCGGCAAGAGCCGCGGCTATATCCTCCGCCGGCAGCGCACCCTGACGCAGGATCCTGAACGGTGTGCCGCTCATGTCTATTATAGTGGACTCCCTGCCGATGCCGCACTCGCCGCCGTCTACCACCGCGGCAATTCTGCCGTTAAAATATTTGAGCACCTCCTGCGCCGTAACGGGGCTTTTTTCGCCCGACGGATTCGCGGAGGGTGCCGCGAACGGCAGCTTTGCCTTTTTGAGCATTGCCTGCGTCATCGGATGATCGGGGCATCTGAGCGCGACGGTTTTTCCGCCTGCGCGTACTATATCCGGCACCGTATCCTTTGAGTTTAAAACTATCGTCAGCGGTCCGGGCCAGAATTTTCGCATCAGCGCTCTCGCCTGCCCGGGAACGCGAGTGCAGTACCTCGTCACCGGCGCACCCTTATGCAGCATGAGTGCAAGCGGCTTCACCTCGGGTCTTCCCTTTGTCTCATATACCGCCTCAACGGCTTTTTCGTCAAGCCCGTTGCAGGCAAGTCCGTAAACCGTTTCCGTCGGCACGGCGACGAGCTCGCCGGAGGCTATAAGCCCTGCCGCCTCAGTTATACCGTTTTCATTCAAAATCTTTGTTTCCATCAGCTCTCCGTCTGCCTTTTAAGCTTTTCCGCCTGCTCGGCTGTCACGAGCGCGTCGATTATCGGGTCAAGCTCGCCGTTCAAAACACTCTGGATATTGAAATTGCGCACATCGCCGACAAGCCGGTGATCGGTCACACGGTTCTGCGGGAAGTTATATGTGCGTATCCTATCCGAGCGGTCACCCGAGCCGACCTGACTTTTTCTCTCGGCCGCGATCGCCGCCGCCTGCTTCTGCTGCTCGGCCTCATACAGCTTTGAGCGCAGTATCTTCATCGCCCTGTCCTTGTTTTTGTACTGGCTGCGCTCGTCCTGACACT
>CAVHZB010000076.1:5916-9771 GCA_963640555.1 Phascolarctobacterium succinatutens | reverse complement strand
GGTTTCGCCCGCACCCACCGGTCGGGATACCGCAATGACCGTATCCGCAGGTGCGAAAAAACGCATTGAAAAACTCCCTCGGGATGAATCATCCGAGGGAGTTTGTTGATCTTTATGGGATCAGTCCATCTTATTGAGAGCAACGGTCATTGCAGACTTCTTGTGAGCCGCATTGTTCTTATGGATAAGACCCTTGCCGGCTGCCTTATCAACAGCCTTGACCGCGACCTTGTAGGTCTCTGCCGCTGCGGACTTATCGCCGCCTTCGACTGCTGCGTCGAACTTCTTGATGACGGTCTTGAGCGCGGTCTTTGCTGCGCGGTTCTTTGCGCGGAGCTCCTTGCTCTTTGCGTCTCTCTTCATTGCAGACTTGATGTTGGGCATCTTCTGTGCACCTCCTTGTAACTTAGTAACAAAAATCCTTACGGGATTTTCCGGCGAAAACCGCCGGTTTACGCCGGCTGCCAGACTTTAACGCTCATCTGGCGGTTACTGCCGTTGGGACTGATAGCGTAACGAAACGCGAGTAGACGCTCGCGAGTAATTAGTTTACCATCAAACTCCTTAAATTGCAAGCATTTTATTGATTTTTCGCACATTTTTCTTATACCGTGTATCACTTGTGCCTGCTGCGGCAATAATATACAATATCTTGTTGCTATGAGGTTGAATATGCAGAATAAATTTGCCCGTACCGACCTTGCGGCCGAGACAGCCTCTCGGCTTACGGCTGTGCCCGACGGCGTTAGCGCCGACACGCTTTCGCTGCATGGCGTCAGCGTGAGCCGGGTCGTTATTGAAAATGACGCGGGAGCCGAAGCCATCGGCAAGCCCATTGGTAAGTACCTCACTCTTGAGATGGAAGATTATGTTACGCGACGCGGCGTGAGCTTTGCATCCTGCGCTAACGCGCTTGCGGATATTCTCCGAAGCTTCAGCGCAGTTGCAAATGCGCGAAGCTTTCTTGTCGCGTGTCTCGGCAACCGCGCCGTGACCCCCGATGCCGTCGGACCGTGCTGTGCCGACGGTATAATAGTAACGCGGCATCTCAAAGCCTCACTGCCGGAGGATTTTGCTGCATTTTCATCTGTATCAGTGCTGCGCACCGGAGTTCTCGGTACAACGGGCATTGAAAGCGCACAGATGATCCGCTCTGCCTGCTCGATAGCGCAGCCTGACTGCGTTATAGCCGTTGATGCGCTCGCAAGCGGTGAAATGCGGCGGCTTTGCCGCAATGTACAGCTCTGCGATACCGGTATATCCCCGGGCAGCGGAGTAGGAAATGACCGCACCGCGATAAATGCCGATTTCCTCGGCTGCCCCGTCATTGCCGTCGGCGTGCCGACCGTGACGGACGCCTCCGCACTCAGCAGCGATCCGAGTGCCGATAGTCTGTTCGTCACCCCGCGCAATATTGATGAGTTGGTTCGATCGGTATCGAAGCTCATTGCCTACGGAATTGATCTCGCACTCCACGGCGGTCTGACCGTCGCGGACATTGATATGCTCATAGAATAGCGTTTCACGTGAAACATCCAAAGAAAATATTGAAATGTTTCACATGAAACATTGAAATCGGCGACAAGTCTTGCTATAATGTCGGTAAGAGGTGAGACTATGTCAAAGATAATTGCGATAGCCAACCAAAAAGGAGGCGTGGGCAAGACGACTACATGCGTCAATCTTGCTTGTGCGCTGAAGATGAAAGGCAAAAAGGTGCTGCTCGTCGACTGTGATCCGCAGGGCAATTCGACCTCCGGCATGGGCGTGGACAAGTATGCCGCGCCCGGTACATACGAACTGCTGATAAAAAACGCGGATACCCTCGACTGCATCAAGCAGACGCCTTACGGCGATGTGATACCGTCGAATAAGGAGCTGTCAGGTGCGTCGGTAGAGCTCGTGCGGCAGGACAAGCGCGAATTTGTTCTGAAAAATGCTCTGCAGCTCGTCTACAACGATTATGACTACATATTCATCGACTGCCCGCCATCGCTGGAGCTGCTCACGCTCAACGCACTCGTCGCTGCCGACAGCGTGATAATACCCATGCAGTGCGAATATTATGCGCTCGAGGGTATCGCCGACCTGATGACGACAATAAAAATGTGCAATAAGCGGCTCAATCCCGCACTGAGGATACAGGGCATCGTGCTGACGATGTATGACGGGCGCACAAATCTCACGCAGCAGGTGGCGTTCGAGCTGAAGGAATACTTTGGCGCGAAGGTCTATGAGACGGTGATACCGCGCAGCGTGCGTCTTTCCGAGGCACCGAGCCACGGTAAGCCCGGAGTGTCCTACGACCGCATCGGTAAGGGCAGCCGTGCATATATGAAGCTTGCGGAGGAATTTCTCCTGCGCGAAAAGTACCGGAAAAGGAGCTAAATATGGCAAAGGATATGAAAAAAGGGCTCGGACGCGGGCTCAGCGAGCTTTTCGGCGATGATATTCTTGATAATGACGGCGAGGGAGAGCTCATTTATGTGCCGATAGCCAAGGTCGAGCCGCGCGCCGAACAGCCGCGAAATCGCTTTGACGATGAGGCGCTTCAGGAGCTCGCCGACTCGATAGCACAGTATGGGCTCATCCAGCCGATTACCGTGCGCCGCCGTGACAGCGGCTATTATCAGATCATCGCAGGCGAGCGCAGATGGCGTGCCTGCCGCATGGCGGGGCTCATAGAGGTGCCCGTTCGCGTGATCGAGGCTGACGACCGTCGTGTTGCCGAGCTTGCACTGGTGGAAAATCTCCAGCGCGAGGACTTGAACCCCATCGAGGAGGCGCTGGGCTACAAGAGCCTTATCGAGGAATACGGGCTCACGCAGGAGGAAGCTTCAAAAAGCGTTGGCAAATCGCGTCCGGCGATAGCAAATGCAATGCGTTTGCTGAGCCTGAGCAGCGAGGTGCTCCCCCTGGTTGAGGACGGCTCCCTCTCGGCAGGTCATGCGAGGGCACTGCTGCCGATAAATAATGCAGCCGAGCAGCTAAAGGCGGCGCGCGCCGTTATAGACGGAGGTCTGTCTGTGCGAAAGACCGAGCAGCTTGCCGCAAAAACGGTAAAGCGCCTCAGTGAGGAGCCGGTCGAGGAGACCCGCACCGATGCACTCATGGTCGATTACATAGCCGAAACCGAGGATTACCTCAGCCGCTCCCTCTCCCGAAAGGTCGGGATAGAGCAGAAGCGCAGGGGCGGAAGGATAGTTCTGGAATATTATGACAGCGACGACCGTGAAGCGCTCATCGCAAACCTCGCCCGCATGGGCAAGACATGGGAAGAATTACTTAATTAACAATATATGACAAGGAGATAAAGCAATGCTGGATATAAAATTTCTGCGCGAGAATGCCGACGCAGTAAAGGAAAACATAAGGAAGAAGTTTCAGGACGCAAAGCTGCCGCTGGTCGATGAGGTCATAGAGCTCGATGTGAGATACCGCGCGGCGATGACCGAGGCAAACGAGCTGCGCGCGAGCCGCAATGCGCTGTCGAAAAAGGTCGGACAGCTCATGGGTCAGGCGAAGAAGGACCCCTCGAAGCTTCAGGAAGCCGAGGAGGCGAAGGCGCAGGTCAAGGCGAATGCCGACCGCCTTGCGGAGCTCGAAAAGGAGCATGACGAGCTCGCAGTGCGCATCAGAAGGATAATGCTCACCATACCGAATATGATAGACCCCTCCGTGCCCATCGGACCGGACGATTCTGCAAATGTCGAGGTCGAGCGCTTCGGTGAGCCGATCGTGCCCGATTACGATATTCCGTACCACACCGAGATAATGGAAAGCTTCGGCGGCGTCGATATGGACGCGGCGGGGCGCGTATCAGGCAGCGGCTTTTACTACCTCATGGGCGATATC
>CAVHZB010000076.1:0-5906 GCA_963640555.1 Phascolarctobacterium succinatutens | reverse complement strand
CGATGATGTACAAGATCGAGGGCGAGGACCTCTACCTCATCGGCACCAGCGAGCATTCGATGATAGGCAAATTCATCGACCAGATCCTGCCCGAAAATTCGCTCCCGCAGACCCTCACGAGCTACAGCCCCTGCTTCCGCAAGGAGAAGGGCGCGCACGGCATAGAGGAGCGCGGCGTTTACCGTATCCACCAGTTTGAAAAGCAGGAGATGATAGTCGTCTGCAAGCCGGAGGACAGCATGGAGTGGTATGAGAAGATGTGGCGCTACAGCGTTGAGCTGTTCCGCAGTCTTGAGATACCGGTGCGTCAGCTCGAGTGCTGCTCGGGCGACCTTGCCGACCTCAAGGTCAAGTCCTGCGACATAGAGGCGTGGTCGCCGCGCCAGAAGAAGTATTTCGAGGTATGCTCCTGCTCAAATCTCGGCGACGCTCAGGCGCGCAGGCTCAAGATCCGCGTCAAGGGCGAGGACGGCAGAATGTACCTGCCGCACACGCTAAACAACACCGTCGTCGCACCGCCGCGTATGCTCATCGCATTTCTTGAAAACCACCTCCAGTCCGACGGCACAGTCACCGTTCCCGAGGTGCTGCGCCCCTACATGGGCGGCAAAGCAGTGCTCGTCCCAAAAGCTTAAAGCTTTTTCGGAGGCGGTTTTTCAGAGGCGAACCTCCGCACCTGCGGATACGGTCATTGCGGTGTCCCGACCGGAAAGTGCAGCCGAAACCGGAGCGCCCTTGTCTTCCCCTTTGAGGGGAAGACAATTGGCAAAAGCCCTTCCGCAGTGCGTTACCGTGACAACGCAGTTAAACAAATTGCCAATGTTGGCAGCGCATTGCCCGCCACGGCGAGTGGCACTGATGAGGTGAGAATATATTCTCGGCGTAAGCCGACACAACATTGTTGCCTGCGGCACAATCCCTCCGGCTCGGCTTACGCCGACCCACCTCCCTTTGCACAAGGGAGGCAGCGCACTCCGTGAGTTCGCTGAATGAAAAGGCACCGCCATTGGCTCCCTTGCGTAAAGGGAGCTGTCAGCCGCACGGCTGACTGAGGGATCGTGTTTCCGCGATAAAAGATAATGATAAAAAAGAGAGCGTGCCTCGGTGAAGTGAAGTGCACCAGTTTGTACAGACAGTACAAACTGGTGCACTTCAAGGCACACTCTCTTTCTGTTTATTCTGCTATTACTTGTCCTGATCGGACTCATCATCGAGGTCAAACTCGAGCTCGGAATCACATTTCGGACAGCGGATGGAGCCGAAATCGAGATCCTCCTCATACACGGTGATCGTCTCGCCGCATTTCGGGCATGTCACCTCGTACTCCTGATCATCGCCGCAGCCTCCGCAGCAGCCGGAGCAGGGCTCATCGTACTCGCCATCGTCGGCATCGCAGATATTTTCCTCGTCCTCGTCATAATCGTCAAGGCAGAGATCTTCGAGGTACTCCATGTCCTCGCTGATGTCGTTTATGCAGTCGGACAGACCGGCGGCGTGAGCCTCGACGGCCTCAATATCGTCGGCCATTGAATCCAGAACATCAATAACGGCAAGCATGAGCTTACCCTCATTCGTGCTGTCCTTGATGCCAAGACCCTCTGCCAGACCCTTGAGATATGCTACCTTTTCACTTGCTGTCATTTTCCGTTCCTCCTTTTTCGGTTGGGCTTTGATATTCATGCGGACACATTCGTTTCAAACGGTCTCGTGCAAGACCTTATTTTGCACGGCCGAGATACTCGCCGGTGCGGGTGTCGATCTGGATCTTCTCACCGGGCTCGATGAACAGAGGCACCTTGACCTCCGCTCCGGTCTCGACGGTAGCGGGCTTGGTCGCGTTGGTGGCGGTGTTGCCTGCAAAGCCGGGGTCGGTGTCGGTGACGACGAGGTCGACGAAGAACGGGGGCTCGACATTGTATACCTTGCCCTTGTAGGAGTAAACGGTGCACTCCATGTTCTCCTTTACGAATCTGAAGCTGTCGCCGAGGTTAGCCTCGTCAACGGGCTCAAGCTCATAGGTCTCGGGATCCATGAAGTAGTACAGACCGCCGTCGTTATAGCTGTATTCCATGTTTCTGCGCTCTACGGTAGCGTTTTCAAACTTTGCAGTGGGGTTGAAGGAAGTCTCGGTGACTGCGCCGGTGATGACATTCTTCATTTTGGTGCGCACGAACGCCGCGCCCTTGCCGGGCTTGACATGCTGGAACTCGACGACCTGCATGACCTGGCCGTCCATCTCAAAGGTAACGCCGTTTCTGAAATCACCTGCTAAAATAGGCATAATAGGTTATCCTCCTATGTTGTAAATATAATATTCGTCTATAGCCCAACTATTTTACATTAAACAGTGCCACATTGCAAGATTATTTTCTGCTTTTGCTCACGGGCACGCCGTTTTCTCTCTTGCCGGTGCGTTTTTCAAAGGCTATCTGGATCATATAAACGACCATGGACAGCACTCCGAGCAGGTACAGTATGTTCCTCAGTCCCTCAGAAAAGTCCGGAATGATGTTTTGCAGCAGCGCCGTTGCGATCACGATGATGAAGCCGATCCACAGAAACGGCGTGAGCGATATCCTCTTTTCTTTTTCTTTTTTCTTTCCCTTTGCCATTAAACTCTCTCCTTTTCCTATAAGATCAAAAGCTCCTTGGGAGCCTTCGTAATGACCTCGCAGCCGCCCTCGCGCAGAACGAGCACATCCTCTATCCTTACGCCGAACTTACCGGGCAGGTATATCCCCGGCTCTGCCGAAATTACCGCGCCGCAGGGCATGGGCGTTTTCACCGACGGAGCCGCCGCGGGCTGCTCATGGATATAAAGCCCCAGCGAATGCCCGAAGGCATGACCGAAACAGTCGCCGAAGCCCGCCCGGGCTATAACGCTGCGCGCGGCACCGTCTATCTCCGCTCCGGTAACGCCGGCCGCGGCTTTTTTTATGCCGGCAAGCTGCGCTCTGAGAACGGTGTCATACACATTCTTCATTTCATCCGTGGCATGACCCACCGCGACGGTGCGCGTCATGTCCGAGCAGTAGCCGTTTTTGAGGCAGCCGAAATCCATGGTAACGAAGTCGCCGGTCTTTACGGCGGCATCCGACGGCACGCCGTGCGGCATGCTCGAATTTGCCCCCGTCACCGCGATCGGGTCAAAGCTGTTGCCCTCGCCTCCGTGCTTTAAAAGCCGGTAGGTTATCTCGGCTGCGATATCCCGCTCGGTCATGCCGGGGCGGATTATGCCGAGCACATCCTCAAGCGCTCTTTCGGCTATCGACTGCGCAAGGCGCATGCTCCGCAGCTCGTCCTCGTCCTTTGATGCGCGCAGCTCGTTGAATATGCGCTGACACGGCGTGAGCTCCATGCCGAGGCGCTTTTCCCACGCCAGATACTCTCCGTGCGGCAGGGAAAACTCCTCCGCGCCGAGCGATCTGACGCCGCACTCCCGCGCCGCCTCGCACACGAGCTGCGTCAGGCGTCTGCCCGCGCCGAAAAGCCGGAGCTCGATATCCGGCGAAACGGCTTTTTCCGCCGCCTCTATATAGCGCGAATCGGTAAACAGAAACGCCCTTTCACCCGTTACGAGCACCGCGCCGTCGGTAAACGCAAAGCCCGTCGCATAGCGCTGGTTTTTCTCGTCCGTTATCAGCACCGCGTCAAGTCCGGCCTCGGCGAGCCTTCCGCGTATCCCTGCAAGTCTGTTCATAGTACGCCTCCATTTGATTTTACCATTTCATTCCCGCGGTTTCAAGGCTTTTCTATGCCCCAGCCGGGCAGCGGCAGGCGCTGCATCGCGCCGAAAACCTTGCTTTTCATGTCGGGATAGTCGGCGGAGAGAAGCTTTATGAGCTGCTTTATCTCATATCGCTTGCTTGCCTTGTCCTGCGGACAGGGATTTTCCACTATCGGTACCTCCAGCGCGTCGGCAAGGTTTATTATCTTCTGCTCGCCGGCATATATCAGCGGCCGGATCTGGGTAACGCCGCTGCGGTCCATGTATGTCACCGGTCTGAAGCAGCTCAGCCGCCCCTCGAACAGCAGGCTCATGAGAAATGTTTCGACCGCATCGTCGAAATGATGCCCCAGCGCGAGCTTGGATATACCGCGGGCGCGTATCGCGTCGTTGAGCGCGCCTCTGCGCATCTTTGCGCACAGCGAGCAGGGGTTATCCTCCTTGCGCACATCGAAAACTATCTCCTTGATGTCCGTTTTCAGGCAGGTGTAGGGTATGCCGAGCTCTGCGCACATATCGCGCACGGGCGTGAAATCCATGCCCTCAAAGCCGAGCTCTATCGTTATCGCCTCAAGCTCAAAGTGCTTGGGATAGTAGCTTTGCAGGTGCTTTAAGGCCAGCAGGAGCAGCATGCTGTCCTTGCCGCCGGAAACGCCGACAGCCACCTTGTCGCCCTCATTTATCATATTGTAGTCGTCGACCGCCTTGCGGATAATGCCCGAAAACTCGTTGAGCGCCCGTACATCCATTGCAATTCCTCCGAGAAAACATAAAAACGAATTTAAGCATACGGCAGATTTCAAGAGTATTTGAGAGCATTTGAGAGCTTCGACTCCGAAAATTAAAATTGCCGTTGACACGGCACTGCCGCTGTGGTATAAAAATAAAGCACGCTATTTTTGTAATGCACATATTTTAATAGCGTGCCGCTTAAAAGTCAAAGTATTATTTATTATTTTGGAGGCACAAACATGTCCACGACAATGCTTACCAAGGAGACCGTTGAAAGAAAATGGTATATCCTTGACGCAGCAGGCAAGCCCCTCGGCAAGACTGCTGCCGCTGCCGCCGATCTGCTTCGCGGCAAGCTCAAAACCACCTATACTCCTCATGTCGACTGCGGCGACTATGTAATTATCATAAACGCCAAGGATGCGGTCCTCACCGGCAAGAAGCTCGAGCAGAAGTACTATCGTACTCACTCCGGCTGGGTCGGCGGTCTGAAGGAGACTCAGTACAAGCACCTGATGGCAAAGCGTCCGGAGCTGGCAATGCGCCTGGCAGTCCGCGGTATGCTTCAGAAGAACACCATCGCTCAGTGGCAGCTCAAGCGTCTGCGCGTTTTCGCCGGTGCAGAGCACACCCATGCAGCTCAGAAGCCCGAAGTTTGGGATCGTTGATAGGAGGAAGAGAATATGGCAACCTATAAGTGCAAAAGACCGTATATGTACGGCACCGGACGCAGAAAGAGTTCTGTTGCCCGCGTTCACCTCATCCCCAACGGCACCGGTGTTATCACCATCAACGGCCGTGATATAGACGACTACTTCGGTCTCGAGACCCTGAAGCTCATCGTTCGTCAGCCTCTGGTCACCACCGGCACCGTCGGCAAGGTCGATATCGAGGCTACCGTCCACGGCGGCGGCGTTTCCGGTCAGGCCGGCGCCATCCGTCACGGCATCTCCCGCGCACTGCTCCTCGTCGATGAGAGCTACCGCGCATCCCTCAAGGCCGCAGGCTTCCTGACCCGCGACCCGAGAATGAAAGAGCGTAAGAAGTACGGTCTCAAGGCCGCACGTCGCGCTCCTCAGTTCAGCAAGCGCTGATCACCCGCGATTTTACAATCAAATTGCTTCAAAAACGCCTGAAAAAACTGATTTATCAGCTTTTTCGGGCGTTTTTTTAATGCGTTTCTCCGCACCTGCGGATACGGTCATTGCGGTGTCCCGACCGGAAAGTGCCGGCGAAACCGATATATCGCCGCGTAACGCCAGTGCACCCTTGGCTCCCTTGCGTAAAGGGAGCTGTCGGCGAAGCCTGACTGATGAGGTGGGAATAAATCTCGGCGTAAGCCGACTCAATATTGATGCCATCGGCACGATTTAATTACACCTCATCCGTTTTTTCGCGCGCCATTACCGGGGCGAGGCATCAATTTGCCTCGGGATAAGCGACTATG
>CAVHZB010000075.1:0-9298 GCA_963640555.1 Phascolarctobacterium succinatutens | reverse complement strand
ATTGGATTTTATGCTTTTGCATCTGCTTTTCCATGTTCTTTGACAGTCTGAAAAAATTCGGAGCTTCGGCTCCGAATTTTTGTCACTCGATCTCAAGCTTCATCGGCAGCCAGAAGGTGAAGCCGTAAAGCACGGTGTTTATAAAGCAGCGGGTATCGTCGTACCATACCTTTTTGCCGGCCTTCTTCGCTACCGCGAAATACTCGGCAAGATGCATTCCGTAAAGCACCATGGGTATGAGAGGATTCTTCTTCCATATCGCATATGCGATGCTTGCCGCGCCCAGACCGAGAACGCCCTTGCGGGCAGTGCTCCAATAGTTCATTGCATTATCTCCTTTAACTCGTTTGATGCTGTCATTATAACAGACATTGTGTTTAGAAACAAGTGTTTATTCATCCTGCGTGCGCTCGGATATGATATATCTCGGACGGCGCTTTGCCTCCATGTATATCTTCCCCACATACTCGCCGATGATACCCATGCACATGAGCTGGACACCGCTGACAAAGCAGATTATGCAGGTCATGCTCGCCCAGCCGGCCACCGCGTGACCGCTCAGTGCCGCCACGATCGCCCAGACGACTCCGACAAAGCTCAGAAATGCGACTATCATGCCGAAGCTCATTATAAGTCTCAGCGGCTTGACCGAAAGGCTCGTTATGCCGTCCACGGCGAGTGCTATCATCTTGCGCAGAGGATATTTGCTCTCGCCCGCTATGCGCTCATGCCGCTCATACTCAACGCTCGTGCTCTTGAAGCCCACCAGCGGCACCATGCCGCGCAGAAAGAGGTTTACTTCCCTGTAATTTGCAAATTCCTTGAGGACTCTCGCGCTTATAAGACGGTAGTCGGCGTGGTTATACACGACCTCCGCGCCCATCATGGAAAGGAATTTATAAAAGCCCTGAGCCGTGGTGCGCTTGAAGAATGTATCGGTTTTTCGGGACGATCTCACGCCGTATACGACCTCGCAGCCGTTAAGATACTCCCGGACCATCCGATCCATGGCATCTATATCATCCTGCCCGTCGCAGTCGATGGATATGCTTATATCGCAGACATCCTTGGCCTCCATGAGGCCCGCAAGAACCGCAGCCTGATGACCGCGGTTGCGGCTCTGGCTTATGCCGATATAGTGCTCGTCCGACTTTGCAAGCTGCTTTATTATCTCCCATGTACGGTCGCGGCTGCCGTCGTTTACAAACAGCACGCGGCTATCCTCGGATATAAGCCCCTGCGAAGCGAGGTCTGTTATCTTTTTGAGAAACATCGGTGCCGTTATCGGCAGCACCTCCTCCTCGTTATAGCACGGTATTACTATATAAAGTCTTGGAAGCTTCATCATTTTCATCCTCCGTAGTACTACTGAGGGCAATTCTAAAGCATACTTTGTGTAATGTCAATATTGACCGTTGATTTATGCCTCGGCTTGCAGTAAAATAACTCATCACATCTGACAGGAGGCAACTGTAAATGAGCTATATACCCACCGTTGAGCAGGCAAGAGAGCTTGTGATGAAATACAACAAGGAGCCGTTTCACATTCAGCACGCCGAGACCGTTTCCAAGGTCATGGGCGAGCTCGCAAAGGAATTTGACCCTGAACGGGAGGATTTCTGGGCAGCGGTCGGAATGCTGCACGATATAGATTTTGAGCTGTATCCCGAGCAGCACTGCGTAAAGGCAAACGAGATGCTGCATGAGCTCGACATAGATGAAAGCGTCATCCACGCCGTCATAAGCCACGGCTACGGCATCTGCATTGATGTAGAGCCCGAGCTTTTCATGGAAAAGGTGCTGTTTGCCACCGATGAGCTCACCGGTCTCATAGGGGCGGTCGCACTTATGCGTCCGAACGGCATCTCCGATATGGAGGTAAAATCGGTGAAGAAAAAATTCAAGGACAAGAAATTCGCCGCCGGCTGCTCGCGCGATGTCATCCTGCGCGGCGCCGAGATGTGCGGCTGGGATCTCGACACGCTTATCCTGAAAACACTCGACGCCATGCGCGCATGACAAAGATATACATTGCCGATGTGAGCGCTCTCGACATTGATCCTGCGTTCGAGAGCGTGTCGGCACAAAGGCGCGAAAGGGCACTGAGGCTCACGGATGAAGGCTCACGCAGAATGAGTCTCGGCGCGGCGGTGCTCGCGCGGCAGGTCCTCGGGACCGGCGTGTGGAGCGTGAGCAAAAACGGCAAGCCGTACCTGCCCGGCGGGAGCGTGCATTTTTCGCTCTCGCACTGCAATGGCAGAGTCTTGTGCGCCGTATCGGACGCGCCGGTCGGAGCCGATATCGAGCGCATAAGAAAAAACGGCGTGCGCCTTGCCGGGCGGTTTTTCGCCTCAGACGAAGAATCGCTCGTCGCCGCAGCCGGTGAGCCCGACGCGGAGTTCTGCCGCATATGGACGCTCAAGGAAAGCTATATAAAGCTGCGCGATATGCGCCTTGCCGATATGCGGAGCTTCTCCGTTCTGTCCTCCGGCTCCGCCTTTTTTTCGCAGCGGCACGGTGAATATTTCATCTCCTGCTGCACCGATAACCGCTCCGCAGTCGAAATAGTTGAAATAATCGAAACAAAAATCTGAGGTTCTTTCAAACCTCAGATTTTTTCAAGCAGTTTCGGAAGCTCGGACAGGGCATGTATCTCGAAGTCCGCGGGAATGTCGGGATTTGCCGGAAGCGAGTGAGGGTTAAACCAGCAGGTCCTTATGCCCGCGTTTATGCCGCCGAGAATGTCCGATGTGAGCCGGTCGCCGACTATTACTGCACTGTCGCGCTCAAACCCGTCTATCTGAGCGAACACGGCGTTAAAAAACTCGCGCGAGGGCTTATCCGCGCCGATCCGCTCGGATATGAATATCTTCTCGAAATACGGCGCTATACCGGCACTTTTAATGCGTCCGTCCTGCACGGGGGCTGTGCCGTTTGAGACGATAAACAGGCGGTATTTGCCCTTAAGTGCCTCCAGAAGCTCCGGCGCGCCGTCGACAAAGTAGTGCCCGACGCTGAGCAGATACTCATAGCTTGCCTGCATCATCTCACTGGGTATGCCTCTTATGCCGAGCTCGTCAAACAGGATGTCGAATCTGCGCACGAGCACCTGCTCACGCGTGAGCTCGCCGCGCTCGAGCAGCGCCCACTGGGAGTCATTTATCTCACTGTAGCGCTTTATGATCTCCGGTGTGGCGGATATGCCTACTCGCTCGAATGTCTTTTTTATCGCCGCAGCCTCGGCCCTGCCGAAGTCGAGCAGCGTATCGTCAATGTCAAGAAAAACAAATTTTATCATAGCTTCACCTCAATGCACCGCGTAGAAGCTCCAGCGCTGCCGGAGCTGCCTGGGTGCCGTATCAACAAGCCTCTCAAGCCATATTTCAAATGTAAGATTATAATTATCGTAAAAGCTCAGGCGAGCCTTTTCTCCGTCCAGTCCGAAGTTCAGCTCCGGCTTTTCCGTTCCGAAATCAAACAGCCGGCGCATCCGCTCATACACCTTGTCAAGCGCAAGCGGCGAGCCCGCGCCCACGGCAAGCGTATGCATCATCCCCTCGTTTTCCGAAAACCAGTCCCAGAACGCCTTCAGCTTATCCGCCGCTATGCTGCGAGGGGCAAAGTGCGGATTTTTCCGCTCGATGATCTCGCGCACCCTGAGCGCCGATGCCGCCTCGAGCTCCGGACTCTCGATGCGCAGACGGCTCATGCGCTCGTTTGCCTGCGCTCTGCGCTCCGTTGCGGCATAAAGCATTGCCCATGTCAGCTGAAGCATCGGCCGAGCACAGCCGTACCGCTCGGCCTCACAGAGTTCAAACTCCGCATCATCGTACCTGCGCATCATAAGCAGACAGTTTGCCGCGTTTGCGTGGATCGAGCCGAGCAGTGCCTCCTCGCGCACAGCCGGCACCTCGTTCCTTTTCGGTCGGGAAAGCACCTCGTCAAGCGCTTTTATATAGGCGTTGAGCGCACCGTCATAGCGCTTTTTTGTATGCAGACAATTTGCCAGCCGGAGATATACCATGTAAAATTCCGGGTCGCAGCCCGCCGACTCTCCATAGAAAAACAGCGCCGGCTCGGTCATGCCGTACTTCTCGCACAGAGCGCCGGTGAAAAAATACCACGCGGCATAATCGGCATCACTGCGGCAAAACCCTTCCAGACCGCGCAGCTTTCCCGACGCCTTGTTGAGCCTGCCGCGCGTCATCAGCTCCAGAGCGTCTATAAGCCTGACTCTTGCAGCAATGTCGTCCCGAAACGCAGGGTCGATAATTTCGCCGAACATGCGCCGGTGATTATAAAGCTTGTCGCCGAACTTCTCCGCCGCTCCGGGCAGCTTCAGCATAAGCTCGGCACACTTATTCTTTTTTCTTCTGCGCCTTTCGTTCATGCCATGCATTATATTCTAATACTTATTCCCTGTAAAGCAAAAAAATCCGCAAGCTGTATTGACAAGCTCGGAACAATGTGATAAGTTTTTATTGACCAATCGGTTATAAAAAACACGGGGAGGAAACTGATTATGACAAAGTCACAAAAAGATGAAGCAAAATTCCTTGACACTCGCATTGACGATGAGACCGCTTCCTTACTCGAAAAGTGGAACCTCGCCATCCTGGCCGTCGCGCTGCTGCACGATGCCGACCATATCCGTCAGGCTATCAGATGGAAATACAAGATCCCGCTCCAGCTGTGGATAATAAACCTTGCCGTTTATGTCCTGCCTACCGTCTCCGAGTTCCTCATAAAGAACAAGCGTTCTTCCTCGTTCCTCACGCTCGTTTCCAGCGGCGTTGTTACGAGTGCCGCGTTCCTGAAGGTCCACCTTTGGAAGCCGACGACCGATATCTGGGGCGTTTGGAATCACAATTACTTCAAGCTCGCCAAGGGCGTATGGCATGAAGGTCAGTTCATAAAGGGCATCGACTGGATCGACTGGGCTCTGCTCTGGGATCTGCCCGCGGTATCCATCCCCGCCTGCATCGCTTCCCTGAAAAAGCGCAAAGAGATGAAGGAAAACCTCCTCACAGAGGGTAAATAATTTTATAACTGACGGGAGAGTTTTTTTACTCTCCCTTTTCAATATTGTCATGAAAGAAATATCACTCAGAATACTCGATATGGAATGTGCCGCCTGCGTTGCGCGGCTCGACAGGGCGCTTCTGAAGGTCCCCGGCGTTGTCGGGGCTGCCGTAAGCTATGCTTCGTCGTGCGCGTTTATAAGCTATGATGAAGCGAAGACGGATATTGAAGCCATCGCGCTGGCGGTGAAAAGGGCGGGCTTTCGCACGCCGATAGAGGAGGCGGACATCGAACTCGGCTCTGCCGATGCGATCCGCACGGAGGCGGCGCTGGCCGCCGTTTCATCGGTGTTCGGCGTAAAGGATGTTAAAAAAACCGACGGCGGCTGCACCGTTTTCATGTGGGCGGTGGGCGTTGACGCACGCGATCTCACGGCAGCCTGCGCATCGGCGGGAGTCGATGCCTCCCTCGGCGAGATACGCGGCGGCGATGCCGACTGCGAGCTTGAAAAGCGCATGAACCTTCTCAAAACGCTTGTGACCTCCGCTGCGTGCACTGCGCCTCTTATGCTTGAGGTCCACCCCAAGCTGCAGTTTTTGATCGGAAGCGTGCTGCAATTCGGTCCTGGACGGTATTTCTACAAAAGCGCATTGCGGGGACTTAAAAACCGCAGCTTCGGCATGGACCTTCTCGTTTCGATGTCTTCAACGCTTATCTATGCCTACAGCTCGTATATCGCGCTTACCAAGAAAAAGGACTTCAAGCTCTATTTTACCTCCGACGGCGTTTTGCTCTCGCTGATCCTCTTCGGAAAGTATATGGAGCAGGTCGCCGCCGGAGAAGCAAGCTCCGCGATAAGAAAGCTCATGCATCTTCAGCCGCGCACCGCAATGGTTTATAAAAACGGCTCGTTTGTCGAAGCTCCGGTGGATAAGATCGCCGAGGGCGACACCGTGCTCATCCGCCCCGGTGAGCGCATACCCGTCGACGGCATTATATCCCGCGGCAGCTGCGCCGTTGACGAATCCATGCTCACCGGCGAGAGCATGCCGGTGGACAAGGCCGAGGGCGACCGCGTTATAGGCGGAAGCCTCAATCGTTCGGGCTCGGCGCATATATGCGCGCAGGGGCTCGGCAAGGCATCGGTTTTGGAGCAGATCATATCCGTTGTGCGCAAGGCGCAGTGTGAAAAAGCCCCCGTTCAGCGCTTTGCCGACGGCGTTGCGCGTTGGTTCGTTCCCGGTGTTATCGGCGCTGCGGCGGCAACATTTTATGTGTGGTACCGCCATATAAAGCCGCACGACCTTGAAAAGGCGCTGCTCAACTGCTGTGATGTGCTGTCGGTGGCTTGTCCGTGCGCGCTGGGGCTTGCAACACCCACCGGTCTGATGGTCGGCTCCGGAAATGCCGCAGAGAGGGGCATACTATTCCGCAGTGGTGCAGAGCTTGAAAACGCCTACAAAACCGACTGCGTTGTTTTTGACAAGACCGGCACGCTCACCGTCGGAAAGCCCGTCCTTACCGACATTTATCCGCTCGGAGTTACCGAAAAGGAGCTCATAACGCTCGCGGCGGCACTGGAGCAGCACTCGGATCACCCGCTGTCACGCGCCGTCGCGGAGTATGCCGCAGCGGTATACCCCGGCGAGTCCCTGCCCGAGGTTTCCGATTTCAGCTATGAGTCCGGTATGGGCATACGAGCCACGGTAAACGGCCGGCCGGTCATATGCGGCAGCAGAAAAATGCTCGGCGGCGAATGCGGGCTCGGTGAGCTTCCGGATGTGCGCATGGATGCCAAGGCGGAGGTGGTCGTTGCATCAGACGGCAGGGTCATAGGCGTGCTCGGCATTGCCGACACCTTAAAGCCCGAGGCAGCCTCGGCAGTGGCCCGTCTGCACGATGCCGGAAAGCAGGTCTGGATGCTCACCGGAGACAACGAGCGCACGGCAAGAGCCATTGCAGCCAAGGCAGGTATATGCAATGTCTTGTACGAGGTACGGCCCGACCAGAAGGCTCAGGCGATAGAGCGCCTCAAGGCTCAGGGGCATTGCGTATGTATGGTAGGCGACGGCATAAACGATACGCCCGCTCTCGCCACCGCCGACTGTGCGGCGGCTATGGGCGGCGGCTCTGACATAGCCATAGAATCTGCCGGCATACTGCTGCCATCGGGCGATCTCAACAAGCTGCCCGAGGCGTTCGGCATATCCTCGGCTACCATAAGGACCATAAGGCAGAACCTCAGATGGGCACTGTTTTATAATCTGATCAGTATTCCGGTCGCGGCTGCCGGCGTTCTGCATCCGTCGATATGCGCGGCGGCAATGTCGCTGAGCTCGATAGGAGTTTTGATGCACTCGCTCAGGCTCAAGGATCTCGGCAAGGAAAAGGAGAAGCGGAGCAAATGGAAGAAAAAACTCTGAACACCGGCATAAGAGGCATGTACTGCCGCCAATGTCCGGAGCTGATACTCGGTGATCTTTTGCAGACCCGCGGCGTTCTCGACGCGGATATTGCATATTTTAAAGGTGAGCTGACGGTGGTATACGATCCCGGTATAGTGTCGGAAAGCGATATCCGGCGCGTTTTGTCCGACGGCGGCTACCCGGCCTGTGAAAAAGGCGCTGCCGGTACAAATCCCATTCTAAACGCCCTGAAAAGCCCGTTTAAGAGAAAGCCCAAACTGTAAAGATTGCCGCCGTGAGGCGGTAATCTTTTTGCGCTTTTTTCAAAATCATATCCCCCCACCCGGCTTGCGGAGGTCGCCTTTGAATGTTAAACTTCAGACAACAACAGTTGAAGGAGACCCGCTATGAGCACTCTCACAAGCACAATCGAGCAGTATTGGACGCGCCGCGCAAGCTCGTACACCGATGTAGTCCGCAAAAACCTTGCCGACGGCTGGGACAGCAAATGGGCAGACGAGCTCATATCGCACTTTCCCAAGGGCAAGGGACTGCGCGTTCTCGATATCGGCACAGGTCCGGGTTTTTACGCCATTATCCTTGCCGCGCGCGGCTACGATGTGACAGCCGTGGACTGCTCAGACGGCATGCTTGAGCAGGCGCGCCGCAACGCCGGCAGGCTTGCCGACCGCATAAGCTTTTTCAAAATGGACGCTCAGTCGCTCGACTTTGATGATGATTCCTTCGATGTTATAGTTACGAGAAACCTCACATGGAATCTCCCCGATCCCGCGGGCGCATACGCCGAATGGCGGCGGGTGCTGCGTAAGGGCGGAGTTATGCTGAACATCGACTCCAATTGGTACGCCTATCTGTTTGACGATGAAAAGAAGCAGGAAAAGCAGGCTGACCGTGCCAACACCGTTCAGGCGGGCTTCGAGGACTATGAAAGCTACGACGAGGGATGGCTGATGGAGAACATCTCCCGCCAGCTCCCCATGGGAAGGCTCGCGCGTCCGCAATGGGATGCGGTGACGCTTCTCGCTCTCGGCTTTTCCAATGTCAGCGCCGACACCTCGGTAAGCGGCAGGCTGTGGAGCCGTGAGGAAATGCTCAACTATGCGTCAACTCCGTGCTTTCTTATTAAGGCGGTAAAGTGAGGGCCTGTATGAACAAACGGATCGCCGCGCTGCTGCTCGCAGCGCTCATGACGGCAAGCCTCTGCGCCTGCGGAGGCATCGCCGACCGCGACGGCGGCAAAAAGATACTGCGCGTTGCAGAGAGCTTTGCCTACCCCAGTCTCGACGCGCACAAGGAATACTACGGCTGGTACACCTCCATTTACGGTATAACCGAGTCTCTGTTTAAAATGGGCGACGACAGCTCGTTGCTGCCCTGCCTTGCCGAAAAAGCCGAGGTCAGCGACGGCGGTCTTACATGGACGGTAACGCTCAAGGACGGCATCTGCTTTTCAAACGGCACGGCGGTGACTGCCGGCATGGTCATAAAAAATCTCATGAGAACGGGCGAGGTAAACATACGCTTTGCGCATTTTGCGGGCTATGAATATAACGCCGTCAGCGACACGGTACTGACCGTCAGGACCTCCGAGGTCTATCCCACGCTCGTTAACGACCTTGCGTCTCCCGAGATGGCGATAATGGATCTTGACGCAACAACGGACTTTGACAACGCCCCCGTCGGCACGGGACCCTTTGTCATAAAAAGCTTCGAGCCCGAGGGCACCGTCGAGGTATCCGGAAACGATAATTACTGGGGCGGCGATGTAAAGCTCGACGGTGCGATATTCTACTATATGCAGGACGACGAGTCCAAGCTCATGGCCATGCAGAACGGCGAGATCGACTGCT
>CAVHZB010000074.1:0-11157 GCA_963640555.1 Phascolarctobacterium succinatutens | reverse complement strand
CGTCCAGATCTACCATGACGACATCTTTTCGCCCATCTCTTTTCCAGCCTTCCATAAAAACACCCCCGTTTCTTTTATTATACCAGAAACGGGGGCTGTTTTAAAGTTTTTTGACAGGCTGTGAAAATTCTGCACCGTATAGGTGCAGAATTTTTTATGTAAACCACACAATGCGCTAAGTTTTGCACGGATGAGGGTGTAAATTTCTCGTATACTTATGTATAGGAGGAATACTTATGCAAGCGACAAAGCTGCGCCCCGGAACGCGGCGGGGCGGCGTTATCTGGCTGCCGGTGGACGAGCTTGAGCCGAGCCCGGTGCAGCCAAGGAAAAACTTTTCCGACGGAGAGCTCCAGGAGCTTTCCGACTCCATCGCACAGTACGGAGTTTTGAATCCGCTCACCGTGCGGTTGAGGGAGAACAGATATGAGCTCGTTGCGGGCGAGCGAAGGCTCAGGGCGGCGCGGCTCGCCGGACTTTATGATGTGCCGTGCATCCTGCTCGATGTAAGCCTTGAGGACGCGAGCCTCATCGCGCTGGTCGAAAACCTCCAGCGCAAGGATCTCGACTTCATCGAGGAAGCCAACGGTCTGAGCCAGCTTATAAGGCTGTTCGGCATGAGTCAGGAGGAGGCGGCACGCAGAATAGGCAAATCACAGTCGGCGGTGGCAAATAAGCTGCGGCTTCTGAAGCTGCCGCAGGATGTTTTGAGTGCTCTGCGCGACAACGGTCTTACGGAGCGCCACGGCAGAGCGCTGCTGCGGCTGCAAACGGAGCAGCTGCAGCGCATGGCTCTGGCGTACATAATAGATCACGACCTGAATGTCGCATCGGCGGATAATTATATCGACTCGCTTCTGCGGGAAAGCGAACAGTCCGAAAAACCCGAGGCGAAGCGCACCTTCATAATGAAGGATGTTCGTGTTTTCGTAAATACCATCCTTCACGGACTCGACCTGATGAAGCAGGGCGGCATAGACGCCGGTATGAAGCGTGAGGAGACCGACGACGAGCTCATACTCACGATCTCAATACCTAAGAGCAAGGGAGAATAATACAAGCATACACCGTCGTATCATTGTATACGGCGGTATTTTAACAGGGAGGTGCAGCCATGATAAGCTATTTCTCAGAGCTCAGGTATAAGGAAGTCATAGATATCCACTCCGGCAGACGGCTGGGCTATGTCTGCGATGCCGAGTTTGACGATGCCGAGGGACGGCTCATATCACTCATAACGCCCGGAAAAGCCAAGCTTTTCGGACTTCTCGGCAGGGAGGACGACTATATTTTGCCGTGGAAATGCATAGTGCGCATCGGCGGAGATATCATACTTGTCGAGACCGGCACCGAGCAGCCGCGGCGACATCGTGAAAAAAGAAAATTTTTTTGACAAATCAGCAAAAAACTATTGAAAAACCGGCGTGATTTTGATATTATATCAGGGCATTTCGCACGGGCACGGACTTGTCTGCATGTGACTACGGTTTGCGGACAGGGATGATGTGCTCGGAGGAAAAAACAAATCAGGAGGAAAAACAAATGTCAGTAGTATCTATGAAGCAGCTGCTGGAAGCCGGTGTCCACTTCGGTCACCAGACCCGCCGCTGGAACCCCAAGATGGCGGAGTACATCTACATGGAGCGCAACGGTATTTATATCATTGACCTTCAGAAGACCGTCAAGAAGCTCGAAGAGGCCTACAATTTTGTCCGTGATATAGCGGCAAACGGCCAGAGCATTCTGTTCGTCGGCACCAAGAAGCAGGCGGCAGAGGCAGTTAAGGAAGAAGCGTCCCGCGTCGGCATGTACTATGTCAACGCCCGTTGGCTCGGCGGCATGCTCACTAACTTCAAGACCATGCGTACCCGTATCGACCGTCTTGCTCAGCTCAAGAAGATGCAGGAGGACGGCACCTTTGATATGCTTCCCAAGAAGGAAGTTATGAAGCACCTCGGTGAGATGGAAAAGCTCGAGAAGTACCTTGGCGGTGTTAAGGACATGAAGAAGCTCCCCGGCGCAATGTTCGTCGTTGACCCCCGCAAGGAGCACAATGCAATTGCCGAGGCACGCAAGCTGCACATCCCCATCGTTGCTATCGTTGACACCAACTGCGACCCCGATGAGGTCGATTATGTAATTCCCGCAAACGATGACGCTATCCGCGCCATCCGCCTGATCGCATCCACCATGGCAAATGCGGTACAGGAAGGCCGTCAGGGCGCCGATGCCGAGGCCGAGGAGACTCTGGCAGAGGCAGAGGCCGAGAAGGTCGAAGAAGAATAATTCAGGAGGATAAAGCAATGGCATTTACAGCACAGGATGTAAAAACTCTCCGTGAGATGACCGGCGTCGGCATGATGGACTGCAAGAAGGCACTGTCCGAGTGCGACGGCGATATGGACAAGGCCGTTGAGTATCTTCGTGAGAAGGGTCTTGCAAAGGCAGCAAAGAAGGCCGGCCGCATAGCAGCCGAGGGCATGGCATACGCAGCCGTTTGCCCCGAGTGCGGCGTAGGCGCGGTCGTCGAGGTCAACTGCGAGACCGACTTCTGCGCAAAGAGCGACCTGTTCGTCTCTTTCGTCAAGGATATCTGCACCGTCGTCCTGAAGGACAACCCCGCAGACATCGAGGCGCTCCAGCAGTGCAAGTACCCCAACAGCGAGCTCACCGTAGCCGAGACCATGCCCGAGAAGGTCATGTCCATCGGCGAGAACCTCCAGCTGCGCCGTTTCGCACGCTTTGGTGAGAACACCTCCGTCGCTTACGTTCACGCAGGCGGCAAGATCGGCGTTCTCGTAAACCTGGCAGTTGAGGGCGGCATCGACGCAAGTGAGGTCGGCAAGAACATTGCAATGCAGATCGCGGCTCTCAATCCCCGCTTCTGGGATAAGTCCCAGGTCACCGAGGATGTCCTCGCAGAGGAGAAGAAGGTCGCACTTGCACTTATGGACAACGACCCGAAGATGGCTTCCAAGCCCGCACAGGTCAAGGAAAAGATCGTCATGGGCAAGATGAACAAGTTCTATGAGGAAAACTGCCTGCTCCAGATGGAGTTCGTCCGCGGCGACATTTTCCAGGGCAGCGTTGAGAAGTATCTCGCAGACGCGGCAAAGAAGCTCGGCGGCAGCATCAAATTCGTCGATGCAGTTCGTTTCCAGACCGGTGAAGGCATCGAGAAGAAGGAAGAGGACTTTGCGGCAGAGGTCGCAGCTCAGATGAATATGGGCAAGAAGTAATTTTCTGATTTGGTATTATAATATAGTTGTAAAACCCGATGGAGCAATTCTCCATCGGGTTTTGCCGTATTTTTACATCATTCTGCGACCTTGATCTGAGCACGCGGCTTATCGAAAATTGCCCGATGCACATAATTTTATCATCGTTGCAGACAATATACCCGTACAATAAAAATACGGAGGATCATAGATATGAAAGCAACAGGGATAGTAAGACGAATAGATGACCTCGGAAGGGTCGTCATTCCGAAGGAAATACGCCGAACGATGCGTATCCGCGAGGGCGACCCGTTGGAGATATTCACGGACCGCGACGGTGAGGTCATATTCAAAAAGTATTCACCTATCGGAGAGCTGAGTGATTTTGCCGCCCAGATATGTGACAGTCTGCATAAATCCGCCGACTCCATCGCTGCCGTATGCGACCGCGACAGCGTTATCGCGGTGTCCGGTGCGGCGAAGCGCGATTTCGTGGACAAGAGGGTATCGGCGGGACTTGAGCGAATAATGGAAGCGCGCAGCAGCGTCCGCTTTGAAGGAGGCTCACCGATACCGGTGCTCGACGGCGACGAGCGGTACTCCGTCTCGACGGCGGCGCCGATCATAAGCGAGGGCGATATCATGGGCTGTGTGCTTTTCGTGTCACAGGGCGCCGCATCGCCGAGCGATGTAGAGTTTAAGCTTGCACAGACGGTTGCGAGCTTTCTCGGCAAGCAGATGGAAAGCTGAGCGCAGGGCGGACATGAAATGTGCCCGCCATTTTTTAATGTTTTGCGGCGAATGGTTTGACTTGACGCGCCTGTCGTGATATTATGTAAACGATACATTTTGCACGGGAGGTGCAGCATGGCTGACAATACCGTTTTTGATCCGCAGAAGCTCTTGGGGAGCGACCTTGCTGATTGTGAGACCGAACAGATTCTCGAGCTTGTGAAGAAGCTGTGCAAGATAGCCGCACGCGAATGCGGCGAGGACGGCTATCGCGGCGGATTTCGTCCGGGGAACATATATGTGACCGCTGACGGCAGAGTTGCGGTCGGAAAGCCGCTCAAGTCCGATGATGAGGGCTGGACAAAGCTCGAGCTTGAATTTATGGCACCGGAGCAGTTCTGGAACGGCGAAAAGAGCTCGGCTGCGGATGTATATTCCATAGCGCTTATAATGTACGCCGGACTTAACAAAGGAAGACTGCCATTTATAGAGGTGAAGGACGCCACTGCCGAGCAGCGCGCAAATGCGCTCAGGCGGCGCATGAGCGGCGACACCATGGTGATGCCGGACGGCGTTGACGAGTCCCTGACAAGGATACTGGCTAAGGCACTGGAGTTTGCTCCGGAGAAGCGCTATGCTGACGCTGCCGACTTTTTGGCGGCAATTTGGGACTACTGCGGAGATACACCGGAGCCGCTGAATGCGGCGGAGCCGGAGCCTGTCGAAAACAAGCCCGAGGAGGAAAAACAGAAACCGGCAGAAGCAGAAGCGGAGCCGGAGTCCCCAAAGCCGGAGCCGGAGAAAAAACCGGTTCCGGAGAAGAAACCCGAACCGGTAAAAAAACCGACAGCGGGAAAAAAGCCCGCATCCGAAAAGGAGCCGGCTGCGGTGGAAAAACCGGAGACGCACAAGGAGAATGTACATACCCGCCGGTCAGCCCGCAGATCAATAATAGTCATCGCGGGCATTGCACTGCTGCTCACAGCGGTCGCGCTCGTGCGCAGTATGGAGATAAATGCTCCCGAGCCCACCATATCTGCGACTCCCGAGCCCACCGCAGAGCAGACTGCCGAGCCCACCGCAGAGCCCACTGCCGCACCTGCCGAGGTGCAGTATATGCTCTATTCCGAAGACCTCAGCTGGGACGCCGCCGAGCAGAAGTGCGCAGAGCTTGGGGGACATCTTGCCACCATAAGAAACGCCGATGACTACGCACGCATATGCAAGCTTCTTGAGGGCACGAGTGCGCAGTATGTCTGGGTAGGCGGTGCGCGCGATGCCGACGGAACGATAAAGTGGCGCGACGGCGCAAGCTATGATTACTATGCATGGGCAGCCGGTGAGCCGTCGCTGAAGGATGCATATGACGGAGCGGCGGAGGACTATATCATGCTCGTAAAGCAGCCCGACGGAACATGGCTGTATAATGACAGCAGAAACGACCCCATGGCAGACTATGCCCGCTTCTACAGCGGAAGGATAGCTTATGTATGCCAGATAGGGTAACGCAACAGGATAACAAGAAATCCCGCCCGAGAGGGCGGGATCTTGCTTTCTGTATTAAGTATCAAGCGTTTCTTGAAGCGGCAACGGAGTACAGATGATCGCAGCTTGTGATGTCAACATCGGCAAAGCCGTCGTTGAATCCGAAAATCATTTCACCGGAGCTGAAGCTCTGAGACAGCTCGGTGGGGATATGCGCGAATATGAGTATAGTAACGGTGTCCAGCGGATCTATATACGAGCAGGGTGTGCCGTCGGCACTGACGATATCGACACTTATGTCATATTTGTAGCCGTCCAATGTTGCGTTACCGCCGATCGCGGGGCGAAGCTGCTCCTTGCCGGTGTTTTTGAGGGTGCCCTTGAGATAGAAGAACTCCTTGCCGTCCTCGGGGGAGGGACCGCTCGTTATGCGTATACCGGAGCTTGTGCTCGTAATGCGTATATCATCGGCAAAGCCGCTTTCGGTGAAGACCATTTCTATGCCCTCGGCAGTGATGCTTTCACCGACGGTATACGCTGCTGCGTCCTCGGCTTTTGCACCGCCGCTTTCTTCTCCGTCCAGAGGTATCTCATAATCGACATCGCCCACTCGAACATATACATGCTCGCCGTTTACAAGCTTGTACTCGCTCCCGTCGACCTTCATTTCAAAAGTCGCTTTCCCGTCGAATATGAAATCGCTGCCCTTTACCTCCCAGGTTGCGGAAACGGTAGACAGCGATTTGGATGTCGAGCTTGTGGTAATGCCGTTTACCGTGCGGGTGGATTTGTTTACAAGTACAAATTCCTGCGTCATTTCGCCGCCGCTCTGGATCCTCCAGTAGATATCGTCGTCGGTTGCCTTCCAGACTCCGACTATGGGGAAATCGTCTCCGGCCTTAGACCCGTTGGAATCGGATGAGCATCCTGCAATGCCGACGAGCAAAAGCGCAGCCATTATAAGGCTCAATACTTTTTTCATTTTTTTCTCCTTTGTTTTTAGTTTCACTGTGCCGCTATCAAAAGGTATACTTTTTGATAGGGCAAAATGACAGCTGCGAAAAAGTAACATATAGGCACAAAAAACACTAAAAACGAGAAAAAATGCTTGTCATTTGGCAATTGCCGATATATAATATGTACCAAGAAACCGACTATCAAAAAGTATACCTTTTGATAGTCGGCGCTGCTTTTTCTGTATATAATTTCTCTGAACGGATGGGACGGGGAGCGCTATTTCAGAGCCTTTATATTTGGACTGCGGGTCGTGCCGAAAAGCTCCTTAAACAGAGACGCCGTACCGAGCAGGGCGAAAAGAAGCCCCAACAGGTAGCTTATCACCGCCGAGCGGCAGAAATCCGCATCGGTCGAGAACATATATGCCAGAGCGGGGCCGACATCGGCTGTCGTAAGACCGTCTATCAGACCGTCGTTTATGACCGAGTACAGAGTACAGTAATCGGCGGCATAGCTGCCGGCAAAGGCTCCTATGATAACGGCTGCGATAATGATAAAAGGCTTTACGCGGCTGTGCTGACCGCGCAGCAGCTCATAGCCCTTGAGCGCGCCCCAGCCGATAATAAGTCCGGCTATCGAGGCAAAATAGCCCTCGTACAGCAAGACCGCCATGGGGATAGCGCTTATGAGCGCACCGAGCAGAGCGCCGAATATGCCGCCGATAACGGTGCCGGTGTCATTTTCATGTACTATGCACATTTCGGAGCGGAGCTCCTCGGTGATATGCTCGGCGCAGTCTTTATGCAGACGGAACGCTATGCCGTTAATGAGCCTCCAGCATCCGCAGCCGGCAAGCTCTGTACTGCACTCACTGCAAAGCTCGGCTCCGTCTGCACCGCAATAGCGGAGCAGCGGAAATAAAAAATCGCAGAATGCAGTGAACCTGCTCATCGTGCCGGGCTTATCGGTGAACATGACGACTATGGCATCGGATAGAAATCGGATATCCGAGATATTGAAATCGCGGCGCAGATCATGCTGCCCGAGCCGGTGCGTAAAGTAATCGCGTGCCTGCTCATCGTGTATGCGGGTCGTTACCGCGAGCCGCTTATAGCCCAAGCCCTCCGAAAAGGTGACGGCAAAGCCCATGAACGCACCGTACGCAACGCCGGAGGCGACGCGCATGCCGTTTGCCCGTGCGAGCTTTCTTAGACCTGATCCTACCATGTCTTGTCCTCCAGAATACATATCCTCGGATAAAATTTAGCATAGTAAAAAAACTCTGTCAATTGGAAAAGCCGCCCGAGAGGGCGGCTTTAATTAATAGGCTCAGATCAATTGCCGTTTCGTTATCAGAGGAAGAAATCGGTGACCTGTGCGTACAGAACGAAGGCCATGCCGAGCGGGGTGATGACCTTGTAGCAGATGTTGAAGAAGGCGCGGCCCCAGAACTTGTGTCCTGCCTGCTCGCATTCCTCGACAACGAGGTCAAGCTTCCAGACCCAGCCGATAAGGAATGCCATGAGCATTGCGCCGAGCGGCATCAGTATACCTTCGGAGATCATGTCGTAGAAGTCGAGCCAGTCGCCGTTCCATGTCTTTGCGGTATTGAGATAGTAGGTCTCGGATGCGTCAAAGGCGGTGGTCTCTTTATCTACGGCAGTGTAAATCCCATCCGCGCCGAGAGTGTAGTAATCGGTGTCCTCATCAAAGGCGGAGATGTCTCCGGCCTCTGCCCAGTGCATGCCGAGAATGTCTGCCGGATTGCCTATCGCAGCACCGCCGTTGGTGCCGGCGCCCAGACCGTCAAGGCAGGTGGGCAGGCAGAATACGAAGATGATGACGGCGCAGATGATGGCGTACTTTTTGCGTCCGGGAGCCTTGCCCTCTGCAACATTCTGGTCGACCTTGAAGGAGGTGATGACCTCAAGCAGGGAGAAGGAGGAGGAGATGGCTGCGATGAAAACGAGAGTGTAGAACAGGAAGCCCATGATATTGCCTACATAGCCCATCTTATCGAATACGATCTGCATGGACAGGAACAGCAGTCCCGGACCGGAGCTGGTATCGCCGTTGAGGAATGCATAGCATGCGGGCATAACGATCATGCCGGCCATGATTGCAACGAGGGTATCGCAGATAACGACGATAACGGCGTTCTTCTGGAGATTCTCCTGCTTCTTCAGGTAAGAGCCGTAGTTGATCATAGCGCCCATGCCGAGGGACAGTGAGAAGAACATCTGACCGGCGGCAGTTTTGAGAACTCCGAGGAAATCCTTTTTAAGAGGCTCGATATTCCAGCCGAACATGAACTTGTAGCCGTCCATTGCACCGGGCTGTACCGCGACATAGATGATGACGATAATAAGCATGACAAACAGCGCGGGCATGCCGATCTTGCAGAAATTCTCGATGCCGTCTTCAACGCCTGCCGCGACTATGTATGCGTTGAGCGCAATAAAGATCGCAGTCCAGAGTATCATCTGTCCGCCGTTCATAATGAAGCTGCCGAAGTAGGTGGAGATGTCGGAGGTGTTCCATGTGTTCCAGCCGAAGATAGCGGTCAGATAGCCGAGTGCGTAGCGGGTGACCATACCGCCGAGGACGAAGTAGAAGCACAGGACCAGGAAGGGACAGAGGACTGCCATATATCCGAGCCAGGTGAACTTCTTGCTGAGCTTGCGGTAAGCCGCAACGGGGCTCAGACCGGTTTTGCGACCGATGGTAAATTCGCCGATCATAACGGCGAGACCTACGAAGACCGCAAGAGCGAGGTAAACGAGCAGGAAGGCGAAGCCGCCGCTCTTACCCATCTTGTACGGGAAGCCCCAGATGTTGCCCAGACCGACGGCAGAACCGATAGCGGCCATCAGGAAACCAAAGTTGGAGCCAAATGTTGCGCGATTGTTTTCCATAACTTTCTCTCCTTTAATTAAATGCTTTCGCTGGGGTCTATTGTATCTGTTAAAAAATTGATTACAATAGCTTTAGACTTAAATTAACTCAATCTTAACACTAATTAACGCTGTCTTTACGAGAACTTATATACGAGGGCTTGATTTTGGTAATAATTTATTCATAAGATGAGTAAAATAGTGCCGAAAATGGCTCTTAAGGTGGATAAATTATTAACATTCGGAACAAATCGCGTTAATTTCCTTAGCAGATGCAAAAGTTAGGATAAGGCATCCAGCTGTAAATGGTGTTAATATTCATATTAATAACTCGTATAGCAAACATAAAAAAGTATATTGAAAACGTAATGAAAAAATCCGTGCCGACTGATGAGGCGGAAATAAATCACGGCGCAAGCCGCACGGCTTTTGATGATTGATTTTGCATCGGATTTTATGTATAGTAGGGGAGTACAGTCCGCAGATACGGCAAAGGAGACGGCAAGATGCTATCAATGCTCTGAGCATGCTGAAAATGGCATGAAAACAGGCACCTCCGTGCCTTTTAATATCAAGGCCCGGAGACTATTGAGAGGAAATAACAGCAATGACAAAAATCTTATTCATCTGCCACGGCAACATCTGCCGCAGTCCGATGGCGGAATATGTGATGAAGCACCTCGTCAGGGAGGTCGGACGCGAGGCAGAGTTCGAGATAGCCTCCGCCGCAACGAGCACCGAGGAGATCGGAAACGATGTCTACCCACCCGCGCGGCGTGAGCTTTTGTCGCATGGCGTGGAGTGCCCCAAACGCAAAGCACGCCGGCTTACCCGCCGCGACTTCGACGAATACGATATGATAATCGGCATGGACGAGGAGAACCTTTACAACATGCGCCGCTGCTGCGGCGACGGCGACGCAGCGAAAATAAGTCTGCTGCTCGACTTCACCGACCGTCCGGGCAATGTCGCAGACCCGTGGTACACCGGAAATTTCGCCGAAACATGGCGAGATGTTTACGAGGGCTGCCGGTGCCTGCTGAAACAACTGTGACCGCATGCTATATTTGTTGACAAACGCCGCTCCCGATATATATAATGTATGAGATAAATGTGCAGAGGGGAGGATGCTGCTTGGGCAAGGGCGGAAAACACCTGAACACTGATTCCAACAAGAGAAAAAGCGGCGCCCACCTCTCGGAGAAGGAGCGGCAGCGCGAGGCACGCAAGCACACCCGCGCAAGGCATCGCAAGAGCAGGCTGCGCACCGGCGCACCGCAGATGGTGGTCATGCTGCTGCTGTGCGTTTTGATGGTATCGCCGCTGCGTAGCTGCATAATAAGCGACGATGACTATATCGGCTATACCGCGGCAAAGCAGGCCGCGCTTGACGATGCCGGCATAACGCAGGACAAGGCGAAAAACCTGTCTGCGGAGATGATAAAAATAGACGACACGGTGTGCTATAAAGTGCAGTTCACCGGCTCGGTAACGGACTATCGGTACATAATCGACGCAAGCTCCGGCAATATAATCGGGCAGAATTTTTACAGGACAGAGGAATAGCGGGGCATCGGTCGGTGCCCCGTTTTTTGGCTATATGCTCAGTAAGAGCCTGCGGCAGCGGCGGGCATACGGACATAAAGTACAAAAAACACGACATATTAGGGACATATTGTGGTTGCAATTTGTGAAAAAATGTGCTATACTGACCACACTATTGTGAAGTGGCGCGCCCGCGTATGGCGTGAAACCGATTTGTAAACGCTCGACACCGTGATTTTACCGGCGCGGTGTCAATCGTGATAAATTAGTCAATCATATTTAAAGGAAGGAAGAACCATATGATGAACGAAAAGTACGCACCCCTA
>CAVHZB010000073.1:0-28867 GCA_963640555.1 Phascolarctobacterium succinatutens | reverse complement strand
GGGCAGCCTTACGAGGGCAGCCGAGGCGCTCGGCTGCACGCAGTCGGCGGTGAGCCATACCATTAACAATTTGGAGGCGGAGCTGGGCTTTGCGGTAATAACGCGCTCGCGTGCCGGAGCAAGGCTCACCGGCGACGGCGAGAGGATAATGCCGTCGGTGCGCGGAATGCTCAACTATGAGGAGCAGCTTCGTCAGACCGCCTCGGCAATACGCGGACTCGATTCCGGCACGGTGCGCATCGGTGCGTTCACCTCCGTTGCCGTCCACTGGCTGCCGGGCGTTATAAAAAGGTTTCAGTGCGACTATCCGAATGTCGATCTCAAGCTTTTAAACGGCGACTACTACGATGTCGAGCGCTGGATAGAGGAGGGAAGCATCGACCTCGGCTTCGTGAATGTGCCGACGCAGCTTCGGTGCGAGTGCATACCGCTCATGGAGGACAGGCTGCTCGCCATACTTCCGCACGGGCACAAGTTCGAGTCGTATCCGAAGTTCCCGCTCGTCGAATGCGAAACGGAGGCGTTTATAACGCTGCTGGAGGAATCCAACCACGACGCAAACCGCGCCCTCGCCGCAGCCGGCATAAAGCCGAACATCCGCTTTTCCACAAAGGACGACTATGCCATCATAGCCATGGTGGAAAAGGGGCTCGGTATATCCATCATGCCGGAGCTCCTGCTCAAGGGGCGGCACGACGATGTCGTGGTCAAGGAGCTTGTCCCGCCCTCAAAGCGGGTTATCGGCCTTGCAATTACCGAAACGAGCAGAAACAGCCCCGCCACCCGCCGCTTTGCCGATTACATTATCGAATGGGTCAAGGCTATTGCTACTGCATAAATAATATGTTAGTATATAAGACTTAGAGAATATTCATTATTGAGAGGATCTGCAAAATGAAGATCGTAATAGTCGGCGCCGGCAAGATAGGCTATTCCCTTGCCGAGGAGCTGGCAAACGAGGATCACGATATAACGGTCGTTGATATTGACAAGGAAAAGATAAAAATGCTGTCGGACACGCTTGATGTTATGACGCTGTGCGGAAACGGCGCGGCAATATCCATCCAGCGCGAGGCTAATGTCGATGACAGCGATCTGCTCATCGCGGTAACGGCGCAGGACGAGCTCAATATGCTCGCGTGCATCGTTGCACGAAAGCTCGGCTGCAAAAACACCATTGCCCGCGTGAGAAACCGCGAGTACACCGAGCAGCTTTATGTGCTCAAGTCCGAGCTGGGACTTTCCATGGTCATAAACCCCGAGATGCTTGCGGCAAAGGAGATATACCGGCTTTTACAGATACCCGCGTTTATAAAGCGCGATACCTTCGCCGAGGGCAAGGCGGAGATAGTCGAGCTGTTTATCGGCGAAAACAGCCCGCTGGACGGGCTGCGCCTCGCGGATATGCGCATCCGCATCCGCGTTCATGTGCTTGTGTGCGCGGTGCTGCGCAATGAAAAGGTGTTCATCCCCGACGGTAATTTCGTGCTGCACAGCGGGGATAAGATATATGTGACCGCGCCCGCGGCGGCGCTCGTGGAGCTCACGCACGAGCTGCATCTGAGAAGCAAAAAGAGCAAGAATGTTCTCATCGTCGGAGGCGGCAGGATAGCCGAGTACCTTGCGCCGATGCTCATAAAGGCGGGAAGCAGCATAAAGCTCATCGAAATGAACCGTGCCCGGTGCGAGTATCTTGCGGAAAAGTACCCTGAGGTGAATGTTATCTGCTCCGACGGCTCGAGCCAGTCGGTGCTTAAGATGCACAATATCCGCCATATGGACGCGGTGCTGCCGCTGACCAATATGGACGAGGAGAATATCATCATCGGAATGTTCGCACGCAAGATGGGCGTGCCGCAGCTTCTGACAAAGATAAACCGTCTCGAATACGGCGAGATCCTCGGCGACCGCGGAGCCGACAGCCTCATAAGCCCAAAGAGCCTGAGCACATATGCGATAATCCGCTATGTCCGCGCCATGGAAAACACGGGCGGCAGCGCGGTGCTTACCATACACAAGCTTGCCGACGGCAGCGCCGAGGCGCTGGAGTTTGCAGTGACCGACGCGACGCGGCATCTGCACGAAAGGCTCATGGACATTCGTCTCAAGCCCGGCATACTTATCGTCTGCATAAACCACATGGGAAAGATCATAATCCCCGGCGGACGGGACACGCTATGCTCCGGCGACACGGTGGTCATCGTGACTACCGCCGGACGCGAGATACTTGACCTGAACGACATTTTTGCATGAGAGCCGAGAAATGAATTTTAACACTATAAGAAAAACAGTCGGGATCATACTGTGTATAGAAGCGACATTCATGCTGCCGCCGATGCTGCTCGGCATAATTGACGGCGATGCGGCAGCAATAAGGGGCTTCGGCATAGCGATAGGCGCGGTGCTCGCCGTCGGACTTCCGTGCGGACTTATCCGCAGCCGGGATGTGCCCATCGGCGCGCGCGACGGCTTTGTTACCGTCGCCGTGGCGTGGATAATAATATCGCTGTTCGGTGCCATACCGTTTTACGCAAGCGGCGTTATCCCCAGCATATCGGACGCCGTTTTTGAGACCGTTTCCGGCTTTACTACGACGGGAGCCACCATAATCGAGGATGTGGAGGCGGTACCCCGTGCGATACTGCTCTGGCGCAGCGTTACGAATTGGATAGGAGGCATGGGCGTTCTGGTGTTTTTGCTCGCGGTCGCGCCGGTCGCGCGCGAGAGTGGGTCGATGTTCCTGCTGCGCGCGGAGTTTCCCGGTCCCATGGCGGCAAAGCTCGTGCCGAGGCTCAGGCAGTCGGCAAAGCTCCTGTATGAGATATATATAGTGATGACGCTCATGCAGATAGCGCTGCTGTGCTTGGGCGGCATACCGTTTTTCGATTCGCTCAACATTTCGCTGTGCACCGTTTCCACCGGCGGATTTTCCATAAAAAACGACAGTATGGCGTCCTACGGAGCCTATGCGCAGATCATAACGCTGATATTCATGACCCTGTGCAGCATGAGCTTCAGCCTTTTCTACTGCATCGTGGCGCGTGAATTTCTGCGCATCCGCCGCTCGCGCGAGCTGCGGGTGTTCGCCGCTCTCGTGCTCGGAGTGGCGGTGCTCATGGGCATCGACTCGTTCGGCAGCTTCTCAGGCTTCGGAGAGGGAGTACACCACACGCTGTTTCAGGTCATGTCCATAATAAGCACCACCTGCTATGTCTCGATAGACGCAGGCTTCTGGTCGCCGTTTGTCTGGGCGATGCTGACGGTGCTTATGATAACCGGACCCATGTCCGGCTCCACCGGCGGCGGCATGAAGCTGTCGCGTATCATGATACTTGCCAAGAGCACCTACCGCGCCATAGCGAAAACGGTGACTCCGAACTCCGTACACCTTATCCACCTTGACGGCGAGATAGTCGAGGAGGAAACGGTGTCCTCGGTCGGCTGCTTCGCCGTTGCGTATTTCATGGCTGTCGTTATAACGGGCGTTGTGCTGTCGATAAACGGACTGAGCATAGGCGACGGTATGCTTGCCGCCATATCCAGCCTCGGCAATGTCGGCTACGGTATCGACTCGAACACCTTCACCATGGGCGTTTCAAGCCTCAACATCCTCAGCAAGGCGGTGCTTTGCTTTGATATGTTCCTCGGCAGGCTAGAGGTGTTCCCCATGCTCATTCTCTTTGCACCCGCGACTTGGAAAAACTGATGTGACGGAAAGGAGCCGTAAATGCCTTACAAAGCAAAAAGCGAGCTGACGAAGGCCGCGATAAAAAAGAGCTTTCTCCGGCTTTTGAACGAAAAGCCCATAAGCCAGATAAGCGTTCGGGACATTGCCGAGGGCTGCGGCTTTAACCGCAATACCATATACTATCACTATGACGATATCCCGTGCCTGGTCGAGGATATCGTCATCGAGACCGCCGACCGCATCATAAGCGAGTACACCGACTTCAGCTCGCTCGACGCGTGCCTTGAAACGGCGGTGAATTTTGCCCTTGAGCATAAGCGCGGGGTACTGAATATATATAACTCCTCGAACCGAAGCGTTTATGAGCTGTATCTTATGAAGGTGTGCGGCACGGTCGTGGAGAAGTATATCGAAACGGTGTTCGGCGATGTAAAGGCCGATCCCGAGAGCCGCGAGATACTGATCCGGTTTTATAAGTGCGAATGCTTCGGACAGGTCATCGACTGGCTCAACTGTGCGATGAATTATAATATCTGCGAGCAGTTTTCAAAGCTCTGCAAGCTCAGAGAGGGCTTTGCGGAGATACTCGTCGAAAGATGCCGCATGGAGTAAAAAGTCCCCCACCGAGGGGACTTTTTTATACATGTTGCCGCGTGGGACGGAATTTGGTAAAATGAAAGCGGGACGGTGAAAAACCAATGCTTAGAATATTTTACGGTGCGGCAGGCACGGGAAAAAGTGCCGCCGCAATGAAGGAAATAGCCGGCGGAGCCGCCGGCACCGAAAAATACATCCTGCTCGTTCCGGAGCAGTACAGCCATGAGGCCGAGCGCGAGCTTTGCGCCTTCTGCGGCGACGCGGTTTCGCTTTATGCGGAGGTGCTGTCATTCACCGCGCTTTCGCGCAGCCTTGCAAACGAGCTCGGCGGCATGGCGGCGACGCATCTTGACAAGGGCGGCAGACTGCTGTGCATGGCGCTTGCGGCCGACGGACTGTATTCGCGCCTGCGCGTCTACGGTGCCGCGCGCCACCGCGCACAGATACAGTCGATGCTCCTCGGTGCCGTGGACGAATTTAAGAGCGCCTGCGTTTCCTCCGAGCAGCTCATGCTCGCCTCCGAGGAATGCGGTGGTGCGCTGGGGGACAAGCTGTATGACCTCAGCCTCGTTCTGGAGGCATATGACGCGGTGGTCGCAAACGGCAGAGCAGACCCCGCCGACCGGCTGACAGTGCTCGCACAGCAGATCGAGCGCTCGTCGCTGTCGGAAAAAACTCATGTTTTCGTCGACGGCTTCACCGATTTCACCGCGCAGGAGCGCAGAGTGCTTGAGGCGCTCATATTAAAGGGCGTGCAGCTGACGGTGTGCCTCGGCTGCGATGAAATTTCAGGCGGCAGCGAGGTGTTCGCCCTCAGCAGGCTCACCGCCCGCTCACTCATGCGCTTTGCCGGTGAGCACGGCTGTGAGGTGAAAACGGTAAAAATAAGCGCCGAGGGCACGAAGGCTCCGGAGCTGAGATTTTTCTCGGATGAAATGTTCAGCTGCCGCGCCTCGCACTATGCGGAGCCTACGGATGCCGTGCGCATTATCCGGGCGCGCAGCATGAATGAGGAATGTGAGTGGGCGGCTGCACGCGCATTGCAGCTTATCCGTGAAACGGGCTGCCGCCGCCGCGATATAGCGATCGCCGTCAGCGGGTTCGAGGATTACAGACTGTGCCTTGAGGCGGCTTTCGCGCGCTACGGTGTGCCGCTCTATACGGCACGCAGGACCGATATGCTCTCAAAGCCGATACCTGCGCTCATCGAGGCGGCATATGAGATAACACTCGGCGGCTGGGAGACCG
Organism: Phascolarctobacterium succinatutens; assembly: GCA_963640555.1. Lineage (GTDB taxonomy): Bacteria > Bacillota > Clostridia > Oscillospirales > Oscillospiraceae > F23-B02. The sequence goes on along the minus strand of CAVHZB010000073.1, from coordinate 23,334 downwards.
AGGATGTCCTCGATTATATCCGCACCGGCTTCGCGGGGCTGAGCACGGAGGAATGCGACGAGCTTGAAAGCTATGCGTTTCTCTGGCAGCTGCACGGCAGCGCATGGACGCGCCCCGAGCCGTGGCACCTGCATCCCGACGGTTACGGAGGAAAATACGACGAGGAGAGCATTGCCCGCCTCGACAGAATAAACGGTCTGCGCGAGGCGGTGGTGCGCCCGCTTGAGCGCTTCGCGAAAAGCGCCGCCGCGGCGGACACCGCACTCGGTCAGGCGCAGGCGCTTGCACGGCTTTTTGACGAGCTTGAGCTTGCGCGGAAGCTGAACGAACGCGCTCAGCGGCTCCTTGACGAGGGCGACGGCGCAAGGGCTCAGGAGTATTCGCAGCTCTGGGATATAGTCGTCAATGCTCTTGAGCAGTGCGCGGCGATACTGGGCGATATGAGCGCCGACGCCGAATTTTTCGGACGGCTTTTCACAACGATGCTCTCGCGCTACGACATAGGCACGATACCGCCCTCGCTCGACTGCGTGACCGCCGGCGAGCTTGACAGGATGCGCCGCCGGAATATCCGGCACCTGCTCGTGCTCGGCGCGACCGACGAGCGCATACCCGGCGTTGAGCAGGATGCGGGAGTGTTCTCCGCCGACGAGCGCCGCAGACTTCTTGAAATGGACATCGACCTCGGCGGAGCGGGAGAGAGCGAGCTGTGGCGCGCATTTTCCGTGGTTTACAACTGCCTCACGCTGCCGTCGGACAGCCTGAGCCTGAGCTATCCGGCGCACGATGCCGCCGGCTCCGTGCAGCGTCCGGCGTTTGTCGTAAACCGTGCCGCCGCGGTGTTTTCCCTGCAGCCCGAGGAGCCGGATACGGACAGGCTGCGCACCGAGGCGGTAAAGCCCGCACTGCTTTTGGCGGCAAATTCGCTGCACGGCGGCGGGGCATATGCCGCCTCCGCCGCGCAGTTTATCGCGTCATACGCGCCCGAGCGCCTCAATGCGCTGGAAAAGGCGGCAGGCATGAGCCGCGGCAGTCTCTCGCGCAGCTCGGTGCGCGCGCTTTACGGTGATAAGCTGCGCCTGTCGGCATCGAGGATAGACAAGTTCGCTTCGTGCCGGTTTGCGTATTTCATGCAGTATGCCCTGCGGGCAAAGCCATACGCACCGGCTGAGTTCACCGCGCCCGAGATGGGCACCTTCATGCACGCGATACTCGAAAAGGTCTCGCGCGAGGTGAGCTCCATGGGCGGGTATAAAAAGGTCGACGACGAAACGCTCATGCGCCTGACCGACGGCTTTATAGCCGAATATATACGCGCAGAGCTCAATGATTTCAGGGAAAAATCGAAGCGCTTCGAGCATCTTTTCCGCCGCCTGCAAAGCAGCGTGCGCCAGATAGTGCTCGATCTTGCCGACGAGCTGCGCAGCAGCAGCTTTGAGCCGCTTTCGTTTGAGCTCGATTTTTCCTCAGCCTCGGAGTTGCCGCCGGTGCAGCTCGGCAGCGGCGAGGACTCGCTCGTGCTCACGGGCGTCGCCGACCGCGTTGACGGCTGGCTGCACGAGGGCAAGCTGTATCTGCGCATAGTCGATTACAAGACCGGACGCAAGAAGTTTCAGCTTTCCGATGTGCTGTACGGCATGAATCTGCAAATGCTGCTGTACCTGTTCTCGCTCGGCGAAAACGGCAGCGCGCTCTACGGCAGGGAGATAGTGCCGGCGGGAGTTCTGTATGTTCCGGCGCGGTCGCCGAGTATTCTGGGCGACGCCGACATGGACGATGAAACGCTCCGGAAAAAAAGAACGGCGCAGCTGCGGCGCAGCGGGCTGATCCTCGACGATCCGGCGGTGATAGCGGCGATGGAAAGCTCCGATACGCCGAGGTATATACCCGTCGAATTCAAAAAGGGTGCGGCGGTCTCGGATTCGCTTGCGTCAGCCGAGCGCATGGGCATTCTCGCCCGGCACATAGACAAAACTCTGTGCCGGATGGCATCGGAGCTGCGCAGCGGCAGCATAGCCGCAGATCCCTACTATGCCGCTCAGCAGGGCAGCGCCTGTGTAAACTGCGATTATTTCGAGGCGTGCCATTTCGCGGACGGCGAAAACGGCGAAAGCATGAGAATAATGCACACCCTTCCCGCAACGAAGGTGTGGAGCATTCTGGAGGGAGGCGAAGACAATGGCTGATTTTGCTCCGACAAGGTCGCAGAGCGACGCCATAAACACCCGGGGCAGAGCCGTTCTGGTCTCCGCCGCCGCCGGAAGCGGCAAAACGAGGGTGCTCACCGAGCGTTTGCTCGCGGCGATAGAAAACGGCGCCGATATAGACTCGTTTCTCATCATAACATTTACAAAGGCGGCAGCGTCCGAGCTCAGGAGCCGCATACTTGACGAGATATCAAAGCGGCTCGCCGAGGAGCCGGACAACAAGCGCCTGAGGCGGCAGAGCGCACTGTGCGCAAAGGCGCAGATAGGCACGATAGACAGCTTCTGTCAGACATTTCTGCGCGAAAACTGCCATGCCGCACAGCTTGCGCCGGAGTTCAGGGTCATCGAGGAGGACAGAGCCGAGGCGATAAGGGCGCGGTGTATAGAGCGCGTGCTCGACGGCTGCTACGAAGCTCCCGACGAGGGCTTCCGCCTGCTTGCCGACACCGTGGGTGCGGGCAGGGACGATTCCCGCCTTGCAAAAACGGTGCTGGACCTTCACCGCAGGACCCGGAGCCATGCCCGTCCGGACAAATGGCTGCTCGAGCAGCTTTCTCTTACCGAGCGCGAATGGGACGATGCGGGAAAAACGCCGTGGGGCGAGGAGATACTCACGGGAGTGCGCCTTTCCGCCGAGTACTGGGCGCAGAGGATGGACGAGCTGTGCCGTAAGGCTGCCCAAAACGAAACGATCGCGCAGAAATATGCGGGCTCGTTGGCCGAAACCGCGCTGAGCCTGAGAGACCTTGCCCGCGCCTGCGGCGAGGGCTGGGATAGGGCGCGCGAGATGCTGCCGGTGAGCTTTCCGAACCTCGGCAGACTTACGAACTCACCGGATCCGGAGCTGTCCGAGCACATAAAGGAGGTGCGCAAGCTGTGCAAGGCGAGTGCGGATAAGTACCCGAAAACGCTTTCCGACAGCAGCGATAAGCTCCTTTCGGACATGAAGGCGGGCGCGCCTGCGCTCAGAGCGCTGATTGAGCTCACGCTGAGATTCGACAAGGCATATACCGAGGCAAAGCGCCGCCGTGCCGAGGTCGATTTTGCCGACCTTGAGCACCTCACCGCACAGCTTCTTACGAATGAGGACGGCACGCCTACACCGCTTGCGCGCGAGATATCGCAGCGCTACCGAGAGATCATGGTCGACGAATATCAGGATGTAAACCGCGTTCAGGACGATATATTCACCGCCCTGTCCGATAACGGGAAAAACCTTTTCATGGTCGGCGATGTAAAGCAGTCGATATACCGCTTCAGGCTTGCCGATCCCCTGATATTCACGGAGAAATATGCCCGCTTTGCCGAGCTCGGCGAGGCGGAGGAAAACGAGCCGGTCAAGATAATGCTGAGGGAGAACTTCCGCTCCCGCAGCGAGGTCATCGACGCCGTAAACTGTGTTTTCGACTCGTGCATGTCCGAGCGCCTCGGCGAGATAGCCTATGACGATAACGCCCGGCTCAAATGCGGCGCAAAGTACGACGGCAGCGCCGCCGTGCCGGAGCTCATACTCGTCGATGTCAAGGGCGACGAGGACGATCTGCGCGACAAGGCCGAAAAGGAGGCGTCGGTCGTTGCCGACAGGATAGAAAAGCTGATCAGCTCCGGCATGACGGTAGGCGCGCGCAGACTGCAATACGGCGATATTGCGATCCTGATGCGCTCGGCAAATTCCGTGGGCGAGATATACAGGCGCGAGCTGCTCCTGCGCGGCATACCGGTCGCATCGGGGCAGAGCGGCAGCTTCTTTCGGGACAGCGAGGTGTCCGACCTCATGAGCCTGCTGGCGGTGGTGGATAATCCGCACAAGGATGTGCCGCTGATAGCGGTCCTCAGGTCGCCCGCATTCGGCTTCAGCGCCGACGAGCTCACGGAGATCCGCCTTGCCGATAAAAAAAGCGATTTCTTCACCGCGCTTCAAAGGGCTGCGGAGAAAAACGATAAATGCGCAGACTTTTTGAACACCCTTACGCGGCTGAGAGCGCTTGCGTCCGATACGGAGGTAAGCAGTCTTGTGCAGCGCATATACGACGAGTTGGACATTGAGGCGCTGTGCGCCGCGATGCAGGATCCGCAGAGAAGGCTTTCAAATCTGCAAACGCTGATCTCGCTTGCAAGGAGGTTTGAATCCGGCGGTATGCGCGGTCTGCACCGGTTTAACCGGTGGCTCGCACGCCTTGCCGAGCAGGGCGGCGATATAGGCGCTCCCGCAGGCGGCGACGCCGTGCAGATAATGACGATACATAAGTCCAAGGGACTCGAATTTCCCGTTGTGTTCCTGTGCGACACGAGCCGGAAGTTTAACGATAACGATCTCAAGCAGACCGTTCTGGTGCACCCGAGGCTCGGACTCGGTGCAAAGGTGTACGATACCGAGCGCCGCCTTGAATATCCCGGCCTGCAGCGCAGCGCCATAAAGCAGGTGCTGCGGCGCGAGCAGCTGTCGGAGGAAATGCGCCTTCTCTATGTCGCGCTCACGCGTGCGCGGGAAAGGCTCATAATAACCGCCGCCGTAAAGGAGCCGGAGGAGAAGCTGCAGAAGCTGATGCTCAGGTGCACCGTGCCGCCGTCGCCGGAGGTGCTGCTGGCATCGGCATCCATGGCGGAGTGGCTGATATTCGCAAAGCTGTGCGACGGAGACAACAAGCTGAAGCTCAGCACCGTATATCCCTTGCAGGAGGCGCAGGTCAGCGGTGCCGCAGAGCCGGTGCTCCAGGGCGCCGAGCGCGAGATAGTCGAGCGCATCGCCGCAAATGCCGCGTTCCGTTATCCCTATGAGGATGCGTCAGGGCTGCCGTCGAAGATAACGGCTACGGAGCTCAAACGCCTCGGCGAACCCGACCCGGAGGCGCAGGAGCTTATTCCACAGGTGCACTACAACTTCCGCCGGCCCGAGCTCGGCGCCGAGCGGAGGCTCAGCCCGACCCAGCGCGGCACGGCAACGCATATGCTGCTGCAATTTATGGACTACTCCCGCAGCGGCTCCGTTGAGGAGATACGCGGTGAGCTTGACAGGCTCGCTGCCGCGGGCTTCCTCAGCCGCGCGCAGGCCGATGCCGTTGATGTTGACTGTGTGTATGGGCTGTTTTCCTCCGAGCTCGGAATGAGAATACTTACGGCTGACAGTCTGCGCCGTGAGTTCAGGTTCTCGCTCCTGTGTCCGGCAGAGCGGTTTTTCGGCACCGGCGAGGGCGAACGGGTGCTGCTTCAGGGCGTTATGGACTGCGTTATCGAGGAAAACGGCGAGCTCACGATAATTGATTACAAGACCGACCGCGTGCGCGCAGATGCGCTGCGTGAGCGCGCAAGAGGCTATGAAAAGCAGCTTGCGGCCTATGCCTACGCTGCGCGGAAAATGACCGGCAAGCCCGTGCGCGAGTGCATTCTGTACTTCCTCTATGCCGGCGAGACCGTCATATTGCGCAATGACCGGATATAAAACGGCACACAGCACACCGGCCGCAGCGGGCACCCCGCTGCGGCCGGTTCTTCTATTTATAGCTTTTCGGGGTATCTGTCAGGCCTATCAGATAATCGGCGGAAAGCTCGTAAAATCTGCACAGCTTTATAAGATCGTCGATCTTAAGCTCCGCTCTCCCGGACTCTATATGGCTGTAGCCCTGCTGAGATTTGTTCAGCACCTGCCCTATCCTTGCCTGCGTATAATCTCTGTCCTCACGCACACCGCGTATAATATCTCGATAGTTCATATTGCTCTCCTAAATAGTGTTTAGGAAAAAGTAGCACACTCAATCTTTGAGTATTGACAATTACTCAAAGATTGAGTATAATTGCCTCGAGATTACAAATTTTCGGTGATGAGAGGTGCTGACGATGTCGAGATGCTATTACCTTGATTACAGGTCATACGGCCTGTTGTCCACGGCAAACGACAAATATGTATGCAGATTATGCAGGCAGGAGTTTGCGCCGGACAGCGCACAGGTCAGGTACACCTGCAATTCCGACAGCGGCGACAATTATAAAAGCTGCGAGGTCTACAGATATCATATAAAATAATTTTATTGGGAGGACATTCGTATGGAGAAAAAAACTTGCCCCAAATGCGGCTTTACGGCGCATCCGCTCTGCTCTGACGACGGGATACACTGGAGGTATCAGTGTGAAAGATGCGGAACTATTTTTATTTTGTGAAGGGAGAAAAGAAATGTTAAGAAAATTCGTATCTAAAGCAATACTCTATGTCAGCGACATGTTCAAGTGCGGCAGCTGCGGCTACGCAATGCGCGTCCGCGTGCTGGGAGACACATGCAGATGCCCGCAGTGCGGCGCAACTATGCGGCGCGTGGGGTAACTACCTGAAAGCGCACAGATTAGGAGGATGTAGGTAAATGAACAAAACTGAGACCTGTCCGTATTGCGGCTTTATAGGTCATCTTGTCTGCGTCAGCGGCGATATAGGCACCTATTCTTGCGACCGCTGCCACAAGATGTTCAAAGCCTTTATTTGAATGAAAGGAGTAATGAGCATGGGCTTATTTGACGGTGCGAGAAAAGAGCAGCTTGCCGAAGAGATAACAGAGAGAATGAAGCACTCGGCACTTGTTGGAACAGTTCTATTCTTCTATGATGATGAAAAGTGGGTGCACAGTATTATCGACTTTGATGACAGTGGACGGCGAAAAGTTATTCTAACGCCAAATTTACTGTATATTTATTGCATCGGCAAAAGCTTCTCCGTTGAATTTAACGAGGAAAATGGAGACTTTTCCGAGATAGTCCAAACAAACATCGGAAAATCCCTATACCGCAGATTTTCGTCGCTGGGCTTCCGCCCACTGACTGCATGGCTGAACGAGAAGGGACGAGAGGAATTTACTATCGGAAAGATGCTGTTCCTGCTGGCTACCGCAATCAGAGCGGGGATGCAGGAGCTGTATCCAAACATCCAATTTTCCGAGATAAATGAAACATGCTATGTCCAAGGCAAAGAGCATGTAGCGTTTACATATGCTATCCCCAGGCCGCCGCTGACGGAGTGGATATAAAACGGCACAGCAATTCGCCGCGCAAAAAAATGCTTGCAAACGGTGCGCCCGTGTGCTACAATTCTCTTTGCGTCTTGTAACCACGCCTGTGCGTGCTCAAGACAGCCTACGACGAGGAGAAATGAACAATGAAGGCAGGAATACATCCTAATTATCAGCCCACCGTTATAAAGTGCGCCTGCGGCGCGACTATCGAGACCGGCTCGACCCGCCCCGGCATCACCGTCGAGATCTGCTCGAAGTGCCACCCCTTCTATACCGGCAAGCAGAAGCTCGTTGACACCAGCGGCCGCGTTGATAAGTTCAACAAGAAGTACGGCATTAAGTAATTTTATATTGCAGCTTGAGACCGCATCCGAGGATGCGGTCTTTTTCTATGTCAGATATGGTCGGTTTCTGTGCAAATTTTGAATAGATGTCCGTTAACATTCCTAAGTTTGGTATAATGTACCCGAATTTTGTCGCTTTAAGGAGAAACAGATGATGACAAAGAGAGTATCAGCAATGCTCCTTGCCCTTGCCGCTATGCTCACGATGCTCGCGGGCTGCGGCGACGACAGCAAGGACGAGACAAACGGCAGCACCTATGAGTACAAATATGTGGTCAGAGACCTGCCGGAGCCCAAGTATATAACCCCTGCCGAGGCGTTTGCCGGAGGCAGCGGCACGGCTGACGACCCGTATCAGATAGCCGATGCCGCGCAGCTTGCGCTGCTGGGCGCGAAAATGACCGACGAGTCGAAGGACGAGGGCTACAGCAGCGCGCACTATGTGCTCACAGCCGACATAGAGCTCAACGATGTCGAAAATTTCGACAACTGGGGCAGTGAGGGGCCGGAATACAGCTGGATGCCGCTCGGCTTTGAGGATGACACCGAGTTTGCGGGCGTTTTTGACGGCGACGGTCACAAAATAAGCGGGCTTTATATCAATGTAAACTGCGAAGAAAGCGGTAAAAGGGGCTACGGCCTGTTCTGCTGCGTAAAGGGCACCGTAAAGAATCTGAGCCTTGAAAACGCCTACCTTGAGGTGTCGGGAATGTCCTGCAATGTCGGCGCGGTCGCGGCGGATATGTGGAAAAATGCCGCGATCGAAAATTGCAGCGTTGATGCCGTTATAAAAAGCTATGACGGCGTGTACGGCGGCATTGTCGGACGCGCGGCAGGCGGCGCCGAATGGGATATGCATGACGAGGAGAATAAGGTCTGGACGGAGTATTCGACCATATCCGGCTGCACCTTCACCGGCAGCATCACTCAGATAAAGGATGAATCGGGAGCGTATCTCGGCGGCATCGTCGGCAGCAGTCACGGCAATGTTCAGGGCTGCACAAGCTATGGCGAGATAACATTTAACGCCGTGAATATCGATTCCGCCGGAGGCATCGCCGCAGTCGTTGACGACGGCTGCATATCCGGCTGCACCAATAACGGAAAGCTCGTGTGCGACGACGGCGACGGAAGGCTCACCCGTGCCGGCGGCATAGCGGGAAACATATATATCATGTCCGCAGGCAGCGAAAAATACATGAGCCACGGCGTTGAGATACGCGGCTGCACGAACAATGCGGAGGTTGCAGCGTCATCGTGTGCCGGCGGTATCGTCGGCGGCTTGAATAACGACGGCAACAAATACTGCATATCCATAAGCGGATGCGTCAATAATGCACCCGTGTCAAAGGCCGATTACTGCGGCGGCATCGTCGCTCAGGTACAGTGCGCCTCCGGCAGGGACGGAGACCTGAATGTCGTTGTCGAAAAATGCGAGAACCGTGCGGATATATCCGTACAGGGGTCCGGCGCTGTCGGCGGCATCGCAGGTCAGTTCATGTGCTCGAGCGGCGATATCGCGATACGCGGCTGCACAAACTACGGAAGTCTTGCGACGGAAGGACAGAACTGCGCGGGTATAATCGCGTACTGGCTCCTCGGTTCGAATCCCGACGATATGGAAATAACGGTGTCGGGCTGCGTGAATGAGGGCAGCATAAGCTCCGGTCTGAATGCCGGAGGCATAGTCAGCTTTATGGATGCGCCGACCTACACCGGAGATAACGACGAGGATATACAGTTTACAATAGAAAACTGCACAAGCACCGGCAATATGAGTGTTTCCTCGAATAACGGCTATGTCGGCGGTATAGCCGGAAACTGGGGCATGAGACATATAAGCACGACGATAAGCAGCTGCAAGGCGAGCGGCGAGCTTAGAATAACGGCGCCCGTAGTCGAGCGCGACCCCGACGATGATATTAACATGACGATATCCCGCATAATCGGCGGTATAGTCGGCAGAGCGGGAGAGGGCTTGCTGCTTACGACCGACAACGACAAGGCGTCGGATAAGAACATTCAGGCAAAGAATGCCGTTTTGAAGATAGAAAACTGCGCGAGCTCCTGCACGATGGTCGTAAATGAGCCGGGCGCCGAGGAGTACACCGATTATATCGGCGGCGTTATCGGCAACGCCTCCGCGGCGGACGGGTTCTCGGTGCTCGTTACAGAATGTACCTATTCCGGTGCGGACAGAGGTCTCGGCAACACGGACCTCCCCGATGTCGGAACGAAGAAATAAAAAGAAAGAGGTAAAATGATATGTGGGTTCTGACATGGAAAAAATACGGACTTTCCAAATCCGGGACGGCTCTGAGCATTTTCGGCGCTATGATGAGATACGGCGGCGTTTTGTGCCTGTTTAACGGTATTATACCGGCGGGGATAGTTGTTTTCCTTATCGGTGTCGGTATTCATTTCGCCGCCGAGTCGGTGGCGCACGGCGACTGGGTAAAGTATGTGCAGACGAGCGGGCTCGCTCAGCGGATACAAAACGGCGACCTCCAGACCGCGGCGGAGATATATACCAAGCTCGAGGATGAGAAGAAGCGGCAGTACCTGCTCTCGCTCAACTCGCAGATACCGTCGTACATAGCATATATGAGGCAGACGGGGCAGCCCATCGGCTGACCGGAAGGGCTTCAGACGGCTTATCCCCCGCAGGCAGGACCTGCGGGGGATAAGCTATGCCGACTTTTTTCTATATTCTCGTGACAAGCAGCGCGGGATTTGGTATATTATAATACTGACAGACGGTAATAAGGACTGATAACAATAGAAGCAAACGAGACAAAAATTGAACGCGCGGTGCTTGCCGGACTTTCGGCGGCATCCATGGAGCCGAAGGAGCGCTCGACCGATATATCCATGCAGGAGCTCGCCGCGCTTGTGGAGACCGCCGGCGGCGAGCCGGTCGGAATGCTCATACAGAACCGCCCCACGCCCGATCCGCACAGCTTTATCGGCGACGGCAAGGTCGCCGAGCTCAAGGAGTTTATCGAGATGAACGACTGCGATCTTGCGGTGTTCGATAACGAGCTCTCACCCTCGCAGATGCGGGTGCTGTCCGAGGAGCTGGGCGTAAAGGTGCTCGATCGTTCGGGGCTCATACTTGATATATTCGCCCAGCGTGCGCAGACGCGCGAGGGTCAGCTTCAGGTGGAGCTTGCGCAGTACAAGTACCTGCTGCCGCGGCTGACCGGCATGTGGACCCACCTTGTGCGCCAGACGGCAGCCGGCGGCTCGTCGCCCATCGGCACGCGCGGTCCCGGCGAGACTCAGCTTGAGACCGACCGCCGCCACATCCGCAGAAAGATACAGAAGCTTGAGGAGGAGCTTGCCTCCGTGCGCAAGATCCGCTCCACTCAGCGCCGGAAGCGCGAGAAAAACTCGGTGCCCATCGTAGCGCTCGTAGGGTACACGAACGCGGGAAAATCTACGCTTTTAAACTGTCTGACCGATGCCGGAATACCGGCAAACGACCGCCTTTTCGACACCCTTGACACAACGACCCGCAAGCTTCGCATAGACGAGCTCACGGAGGTGCTCGTGTCGGACACGGTCGGCTTCATACGCAAGCTGCCGCACCACCTCGTGGAGGCGTTCAAGGCGACTCTGGAGGAGCTGAGCTATGCCGATGTGCTGCTGCATGTCATCGACATTTCAAACCCCGACTGGGAGGAGCAGGCGCGCGTCGTGGATGAGCTCATCGAAAAGCTCGGTGCCCGGCAGACCCCGTGCATCCGCGTTTTCAACAAGTGCGATGCCTATGCGGGCATACTGCCGCACGGCGAGGACACGGTGTGCCTGTCCGCAAGGACCGGCGAGGGCGTTCAGGAGCTCGTGGAAAAGCTCTCGGCAATACTCGACAGGGGCAGCAGGAGAGTCCTGATGCACATCCCGTATTCCGAAGCCGGCATAGTCGATCTTTTAAACCGAGAGGCCGCCGTTGAGAGCATTGAGTACACCGACACCGGCATTGAAGCCGCCGCCGTCGTTCCGCCGGAGGTGTTCGGCAGGATAAAGCGCTTTATCCCCGGCTACACGGAGCCCAGGGAGGACTGGGAGGACGAATAATGAGCGAGTATTTCATTCCCGCCGGAAACGGCGAGGCTGAATTTGTCGAAAAGCGTTCGAGCTTTCTCGGTCATGTGAGATTTGCAGAGACGGAGGATGCCGCGCGCGAGTTCATAAACGAGATGAAGAAAAAGCACTACGACGCCCGACATAACTGCTGGTGCTATATCATCCGCGGCGGCGCGGTGCGGTATTCCGACGACGGCGAGCCTCAGGGCACGGCGGGACTTCCGATGCTCGAGGTGTTTAAGCGCGAGGGCGTTGAGAATGTCGTGTGCGTGGTGACGCGGTATTTCGGCGGCGTGCTGCTCGGAACGGGCGGACTGCTGCGGGCATACACAAAAAGCGCAAAGGATGCGCTCGATGCTGCCGGCATTGCCGCCGTAAGGCGACGGGTGAGGGTGCTTGTCGAGTGCCCGTATTCGCTGCTTGAGCGCATGAAGCTTGAGTGCTTTTCGCTTGACGGAACGGTGCGTGATACGCAGTACGGCGCGCAGGTCGCGCTGGAGCTGCTCCTGCCGGAGAAAAGCGCCGCGACCTTTGCCGCGAGAGTCACGGAGGTAAGCGCCGGAGCCTGCACGGCGGAGCTTACGGGTGAGGAGCTCGTGCCGGTAAAGCTGCGGTGAATCGAACAAATGGCTGCACTATGCATGGTGCAGCTTTTTGTTTATCGGAAATAAAATTGAAAAAATTTTTAAAAAAATAGAGGGAAATGCGAATGCGCGTCGTATAAGGGTATAGAGAGAAAAATTGACGGCTTGAAAGGAAGGGCGACAATATGGCGTGTCCGAGAGAAAGACGCGAGATAGCCGAGCGCACGCTCGTCGGCAGATACGGCGTCAGGGCGGAAAACTCCGCAGGCAGAGCCGTGAAGGAGCCGGAGTGCGAGATACGCACCTGCTTCCAGCGCGATGTAGACAGGATAACCCACTCAAAATCGTTCCGCCGCTTAAAGCATAAAACGCAGGTGTACCTGCTGCCTGAGGGCGACCACTACCGCACCCGCCTTACGCACACGCTGGAGGTGTCGCGCCTTGCGCGCACGGTGGCGAGGGCGCTGGACCTCAACGAGGATCTTACAGAGGCAATGGCACTCGGTCACGATCTGGGGCACACGCCGTTCGGTCATGCCGGAGAGCGTGCGCTTGCGAAGATATATGCGCCGGGCTTTAAGCACTATGAGCAGTCGCTCAGAGTGGTGGATATACTCGAGCGCGACGGCAGGGGGCTGAACCTCTGCTGCGAAACGCGCATGGGCATACTGCACCACACTCACGGTGCGCCCGACGACACGCGCGAGGCCACCGTCGTCAGACTGTCCGACCGCATCGCATACATAAACCACGACCTTGACGACACTATCCGCGCCGGCATACTCCGCAGCGAGGATGTACCCGATATGATCCGCACCCGCTGCGGTGAGCGCAACAGCGAGAGAATAAACTCCATCGTTCTCGACCTTATTGAAAACAGCCGCGGCGGGGTAATAAAAATGAGCGATTACATGCAGGAGGCGGTGGACTTTTTCCATGCCTTCATGTACTCGGATGTGTATACCAACCCCATCGCAAAGAGCGAGGAGAGCAAGGTGGACGGCATCATCGGCGGGCTTTTCGAGCATTACACCGCAAAGCCGGAGGAAATGCCGGAGGAAATGCAGATAATTGCCGGTAACGAGGGCGTTGAGCGCGCGGTGTGCGACTATATCTCCGGCATGACCGACGGCTACGCCATGGAGAAGTTCAGCGAGATATTCATCCCCATGTCATGGACGGTGAAATAAATCTGCGTGTTTGCACCTGCTGCATCCCTTGTGTAAAGAGAGGCGCTCGCCGCGGAACAGCAAGCCGGAGGGATTGTCTGTTGAACCTTGCTGCGCACTTTTGGCAGCATTGCTGCACCGGTTTCGTCGGCACTTTCCGGTCGGGACACCGTAATAATCGTATAGGTGCAATCTAAATACGCCACTCAAAAGCCTTCCCCTTGAGGGGAAGGTGGGTCGGAGCGCAGCGGAGAGCCGGATGAGGTGTGATCAAATTCGGCGCAAGCCGCACTGCTTTTTAAGCATTGATGCCTTCGGCACGATTTATTCTCACCTCATCAGTCAGGCTAACGCCTGACAGCTTCCCATTGAGGGGAAGCCAATGGGCTCAATAAGCAGGTGCGTAAAAACGACACCGGAAAGGAGATGTATTTATGGCTATACCGGAGAGCTTCCTGCAGGAGCTCGTTGAGAGAAACGATATAGTGGATGTGGTCAGTGAGTATGTCTCCCTGACAAAGCGCTCAGGCTCGAACCGCTTCGGACTGTGTCCCTTCCACAGCGAAAAGACACCGTCGTTTTCCGTATCGCCCGACCGGCAGATATACCACTGCTTCGGCTGCGGCAAGGGCGGAGGCGTTATAAACTTCATAATGGAGATAGAAAACCTCAGCTTCCCGGAGGCGGTGGCATTTCTCGCAAAGCGCGTGGGTATGCAGATGCCCGAGGAGGCCGATGACCGCGATGCAAAGCGCCGCAGACGGCTGCTCGAACTGAACCGCGATGCGGCAAGGTTTTTCTATTCCTGCCTGTCAAAGCCGGAGGGCAAGCCCGCGCTCGACTACATGGCAAAGCGGCAGATACTTCCGGCAACGGCAAAGCGCTTCGGACTCGGCTATGCGCCCGATACATGGGACAGCCTTATAAAGGCAATGAGCGCGCTCGGCTATTCCGAGTATGAAATGTTCGATGCCGGTCTTGTACGCAAGGGCAAAAACGGCGGACATTACGACACGTTCCGCAACCGTCTGATGTTTCCCGTCATTGATGTGCGCGGCGATTTTATCGGCTTTTCCGGCAGAATACTCGGCGACGGTGAGCCGAAATACATGAACACCCCGGAAACGCCGGTGTTCAGCAAAAGCCGCAATTTATTTGCGATGAATCTGGCTAAAAAGTCGAAGAGCGGACATATAATACTTGCTGAGGGCAATGTCGATGTCGTGATGATGCATCAGGCGGGATTTGACGGCGCGGTCGCTTCGCTGGGCACCTCGCTCACCTCGGAGCAGGCGAGGCTGATATCGCACTATGTAAACGAGGTCATAATCGCCTACGATAACGACGGCGCGGGCAGGAAAGCGGCACAGCGTGCGATAGGACTGCTGGAAAAGCTCGACCTCAGGGTGAAGGTGCTTTCCATGTCCGGCGCAAAGGATCCGGACGAGTATATAAAGACCAAGGGCGCCGACGCGTTCCGCAATCTGCTGGAGAAATCGGAAAACCACATAGACTACCGCCTGCAAACGGTGACGGACAAGTATGACCTGAGCATTGACGAGCAGAAGGTAGAGTTTCTCAAGGAGGCGTCGGATATGGTGGCGCATCTGCCGGGCAGCGTCGAGCGCCAGGTGTATTCGATGCGCATCGCCGGCATGGCGGGAGTTTCCGCAGAGGTCGTGGCTCAGGAGGTAGAGCGGCGCAGGAAGCGGCTCGTGCGCTCGGCACAGCGCACCGACGCAAAGTCGGCGGCCCATCCGGAGCGGCAGTTCCAGCCGAGGGATAAGGCACTCAGATACGACGATCCCGAGTCCGCCGCCGCCGAGGAGGGTATAATAAGGATACTCTATCTCGACCAGGGTCTGTGTCGAGGCAAAAGCCTTCCGGAGCCGGAGGAGTTTTCGTCTCCGGCACTGGCACGGATATACTCTGTGCTCAAGACAAAGTACGAAAACGGCGAGGTCATCAGCATGGCGTCGATGAGCGCGGTGCTGCTCCCGCAGGAGGCGGCGCTTCTGGCGTCGGTGCTGCAAAAGCCCGAGGCTCTGCGCAACGGCGATATGGCGCTGCATGATTACATAGAAAAAATAAAGCACCGCTCCGAGCTGGCGGATACCGGCGGAGATCTGCGTGCGCTTGCAAATAAATATAAAGAAACTAAAGGATATGAGGGGTAACAGCCATGGACGAGAAGAATAAAGCAATGACCGAGCAGGAGCTTGAAAAGGCAGCCGACGCACTGCTTGCCGGGGACGCGCTCAAGACCGAGCCCAAAAAGAAGGCATCAAAGCGCAAGCCCAAGGACGAGCCCAAGGAGGAAGCGCCTGCCGAGGCAAAAACCACGGAGGATATCCTCAGCGAGCTGCTTGAAAAAGCCAAGAAAAGCGGAAAGATAAGCACAAAGGAGATAGCGTCGCTCGAGGAAAAGGGCGTTGATGCCGAAACGATAACGAAGCTTTACGATATGCTGGAGGCAAATAATATAGATATCGACATAAGCGGCGACGATGCCATTGCGATACTTGACGATATAGACATGCCGGAGATCGAGGAGCTCAACGAGATCGAGGAGGTCACCGAGGAGGAGATAGCCGAGGTCAAGGTCGATGACAGCTACAGCACCGATGACCCTGTGCGCATGTTCCTCAAGGAGATAGGCAAGGTGCCTCTGCTGACCGCCGAGGAGGAGGTAGAGCTCGCAATAAAGATGAGTCAGGGCGACGAGGAAGCCAAGCGCCGTATGACCGAGGCAAACCTCAGGCTCGTCGTTTCGATAGCAAAGCGCTATGTCGGCCGCGGAATGCTGTTTCTCGACCTCATTCAGGAGGGCAACCTCGGTCTTATAAAGGCCGTCGAGAAGTTTGACTACACAAAGGGATACAAGTTCTCGACCTATGCCACATGGTGGATCCGTCAGGCGATAACCCGTGCAATAGCCGATCAGGCGCGCACCATCCGTATACCGGTGCACATGGTGGAGACCATAAACAAGGTCATCCGCGTATCACGCCAGCTCCTTCAGGAGCTCGGTCACGATCCCAGCGCCGAGGAGATAGCAGCCGAAATGGGCATGCCGGTGGACAAGGTGCGCGAGATACTCAAGATAGCGCAGGAGCCGGTGTCGCTCGAAACGCCGATCGGCGAGGAGGAGGACAGCCATCTGGGAGACTTCATCCCCGATGAGGACGCGTCCGAGCCGAGCGAGGCTGCCAGCTTTTCGCTTCTCAAGGAGCAGCTCATGGAGGTGCTCGACACGCTCACTCCGCGCGAGAAAAAGGTGCTCGAGCTTCGCTTCGGCATCGTTGACGGCCGTACCCGCACGCTTGAGGAGGTCGGCAAGGAATTCAATGTCACCCGCGAGCGCATCCGCCAGATCGAGGCCAAGGCACTGCGCAAGCTCCGCCATCCCAGCCGCAGCAAGAAGCTCAGAGACTTTTTGAACTGAAAAAACAAACGCCATGCAGGTGCTTGAACGGCACTGCGGCAGTACGGCGCCGGTGTGCAGGATCATATAATTGAAAGTTAATTGAAAGTGCGGTGCATTGTTTTGCACCGCACTTTCAATATTGTGTCGGCTTACGCCGAGATATATTTCCGCCTCATCAGCTTTTCCGTTCCGTTGTCTACCTACGGTAAAAGTGTTAACAAAACGAGCTTCTCTGATATGCGAAAATTCAGGTATACAAATATAGTAAAACCGACCGGACAGGCTGCAAAAAGCCGCATCGCTGCGACGCGGCTTTTCTGTTGCAGAGCATAAAAAAGGTATCCGATGTCTGGGGGGACACCGGATACAAGATTGGGGTGGAGAAAGGAGATTCATATATATGCGGCGTGCGGTCAACAAACGCCCGCCGCTCCGTCATACATAAAGACGCGAAAAATATCGAAACCTTTCACCTGACCGGCAAGAAATAATATCAGCGGATATGCGCGGCGGTGAACGCCGCCAGCAGCAGCGAGTACAGCCGGTGCCGGTCCATTTTGTTTCCGTCATGGGTCATGTGGCAGTCCGCTATGAGCGCGACGGCCGTAAGATATGCCGCCATACCGGTCACAACGGCTCTGCGCGGACCGCGAAGCCCCATGAGCATATGCGCGCTCGCCGCGGCAAAGAATATTCCGCTGGCAGCCTCGTGCGCCTTCATGAGCCCTGCGTTTGTACGGCTCAGACCGAGCCTTCTGACCGGATACTTGACCAGCAGCGCCGCAAGTCCCCCGCACGCCGCCGCTCCGGTGATCTTCATGGCATTCATACCGTTCACCTTATTTTATCTCAGATTCAAATTTTGCAATAAGCGAAGCGAACAGCTCGGCATTGTTCTCTATCGCTATCTCAGGCTCGCGGCGGGTGGTGTGCGCAAATACCGGCTCGTTCATCTTGGTCGAGTAAACAGCCTTCTGTATGCGCACCGTGTCCATGGCACACTTTGCAAAATGCAGCGCGGCAGACGCGAAATGCGCGCTCTCCGGCGAGAGCCTGTCGGCTATGGGCTCGAGAGTTTCCGCGATGCGGATGGACATATAGAATGTCTCGTCTATAATGCAGCAGGCGGTGCGGTAAGCTCCCTCAAGCTCGCTTTCATCGGCATCCGGCTGCCTCAGGAGCTTCTCAAGCGGCTTTTTTGCCTTGTTTTCCTCGTCGATGAGGTGCAGGAAATAAACGCGCAGCTTTTCGAGATCCTGCTCGGCGTGCAGCATGTCGGCATCATTGGACGCGGTCACGCGCAGAGCGCGCAGGGCAAGCGATGCCGCAGTGGCGGAGCACTCGGCCGCGGCGCTGCCAAGCCCGAAAACGCTGCCCGTGTCGGCGATCTTCTCGGAGTAAGCCCTGACGGTCTTGTCGGAATAGGTCTCGGTCATGAGATCCTCGATGTTGATTTTTTCTGCCATTTTTATTATCTTCCTTTCGGTGTCGGATTGACAATGCTGAGCTATGGTTTTATACTCTGATTGATAATTATTTTACAACAATTATTGCGCCGCTGCAACAGAATATGCCGCACAAAGGAGGCAAAAAGTGAAAATACTTTTATGCGGGGATGTAAACTCCGGTAAATCCACGCTTATTGAAAGGCTCCTTGCCGATCTCGGTGAGCCGCCCCGGGGCTACATAACCGTGCGTATGCCCGAGGATGCCGGCGGCAGATCTTATGTCTACCTGTACGACATAACGAGACCGCCTGAGCACATAGAGGATGCGCAGGTGATAATGGCGTTTGAAAACGGAAGGCTCATAGAAAAGCACCCCGAGCTCATGTCGCTGACGGCGGCGCCCATACTTGAGAGCATACCTGAGGGCAGCCTTGTCGTGCTCGACGAGATCGGCACGCTTGAGGATGGCGAGGAGCGGTTCAAGGAGGCAGTAATGCGCATTTTATCGGGGAATTACCGGGTTCTGGCGGCGGTTAAGGCGAAGAACACCGACTTTCTGCGAGCCGTGCGCGGGCATCCCGACTGCGAGCTGTACATAGTAACGCCGGAAAACCGTGACGAGCTGTATATGCAGCTGCGCGGCAGCTATGATATATGAAGAAATTGTTTTTTTCGTTGAGAGTGTCAGAATTATGTTGACTTAGGCGGCAATCATTGTTATCCTGTCAATACAAAAAACTTAGGGGGCAGACATGAAGAAATTTGTAGCTATGCTGCTTGCCGCGGCATGCGTGCTTTCGCTATGCGCATGCGGCAGCGACAAGACGACCGCAGATGTCTCCGCGAAGGATCTTATCGCGGCGACGATGAACTCTGTAAAGCCTGAGGCTGCGGATGTTATAGAAAGCTCCGCAGACGAGAGCTTTGCAAATAAATTTTATTTCTATTACGGCATCGAGACCGACAAGGTACGCGATTACGCCATAGCGTACTCCTCCTCGGCGCGCTCAGACGAGATAAGCGTGCTCGTTGCCGCAGACGGAACTGATACGAAAACGCTCACCGATGCGCTCGAGACCCGCCGCACTCAGCAGGAGCAGACCTTCGCGCTGTACAGTCCCGAGAGCGTTGAGATGCTTAAAAACGCCGAGATATTTGCCGAGGGCGATTACGCGGTGATGATAGTCGCGGAAAACGCCGCCGACATAAAGGCAAAGCTGCTTGAGCTCCTGTCCGACGGCGATGCCGTTGCCGAGCAGGCAAAGCAGTATTACGAGGCTTCGCCCGTTTCCACCCCGGAGCCCACTCCCGCAAAGACCTACGATTACTCGCAGCCCGTGCCGGAGTCGGAGGCAAAGAGCAATGACTGGTTTGCCGATGCCGCTTTCGTCGGCGACTCGCGCATGAAGGGCATTCTGAATTACGCAAAGTTCGACTACGCCGCAGACTTTTCCTATGTCGGGCTCAATGTCGCCGATGTGTTCACAAAGACCTATGTGCAGACCGATTCCGGCAGCATAACGGTGTCCGATGCACTGGCTAACGATGCGCAGTACGGCAAGGTGTATGTCATGCTCGGCATAAACGAGCTTGGCTGGTATGATATAGATAAGTTCATTGATTACTATGGGAGGATAGTCGACCGCATCCGTGAGACACATCCCGAAGCGCAGATATATATCATAAGCATCCTGCCCGTGGGCACGGCCGCAACGGCTTCGCAGTCGCATCTGAACAATGACCGTGTGCAGACCTTCAACGAGCGTATACTCGGAATGTGCCAGCAGAAGCAGGTCTATTACATAAACGGCTTTGAGGCGCTCGCACAGGACGGCGTCCTGCCGGATGATGCCTCACCCGACGGCGTACACATGGAGCCGAAATACTGCCATATGCTCACCGATTACCTTCTGACGCATACGGTAGAGTCAGACTGAATGATAAAAAAGAACGAAACCGCCACCTCTCACGGGATGGCGGTTTTCTGCGTGTTTGGCATAAAAGGCTCCATGCCCTGAAGCTTACGAGCCCTCAGTCGGGCTAACGCCTGACAGCTCCCTTTACGCGAGGGAGCCGATGAGTGTACCGATTTGACCGGTGCTCTCCGGTCGGGATACCAGAGATAAATGTATCCGCAGGTGCGGAAAAACGCCGTAAAAAAACCGCAGTGAGGGGCAGGGGACCCTTCACTGCGGAGCTTTGACTTACTCTGTGGCTTGCTTTCTTTCAACAAGGACCTTTTCGACTCTGAGACCGTCCATTTCGAGAACGGTTATGTGCAGATCCTCATAGTCGAAGCTGTCGCCCACGGCGGGGAACGCGCCGAACGACTCTATCGTCCAGCCTCCGACCGTTTCGCTTTCGGCATCGAAATCCCGCTCGCGTATGCCTACAAGGTCAAGGAAATCGGAGATGCTCATGTCGCCGTCGAGCTCAAATTCGCCCTCTGACCGCTCGCGTATCTCCTCGCGTATCTCATCGGTATCGTCCCATATCTCGCCCACGAGCTGCTCGAGCACATCCTCCATCGAGAGGATACCCAGCGTGCCGCCATACTCGTCGGTAACGATGGCAAGATGCTGCTTTGCCTTGCGCAGCTCGGTCAGAACCGCGGGCAGCTTCATGGTCTTATACACATAGCACGGCTTCATCAGCAGGCTGCGCACATCCGGCTTCTCCTCACCGGCAAGCGCCTTAAGGAAGTGGTTTATGTACAAAACGCCGATGATATTGTCAATACCGTCCTCATAAACGGGGATGCGCGAGAACGGCGCGGATTCGACGGTGCGTATCTGCTCGGCAAGCTCCTCCTCAATATCCAGCGCCACGACATCGACGCGCGCTGTCATGACCTCGCTTGCCATGATATCGGAGAAATCTATTGCCGCCTGCACGAGCTCGGAGCGCTCCTCATCAAGGACATCCTCGTCCTCTGCGGTCTCGATTATCGAGGAAAGCTCCTCGACCGCCGCGTCGTCATCGTCATCGTCAGTCTCGCCCTTGAGCCCCATCGTCAGCAGCTTGACCAGCCCTACGACGAGCCGGATGACCGGCATGAGCACGATGGTGATCCCGCGAACGAAGTACGCATAGCCCTCGGCAAAGCGGTTCGCGCAGCCCTTTGCGACTATCTTCGGGATGGTCTCGCCGAAGATGATAACGAGCACCGTTATGACAAGCGTGGATATCCACGCATAGCTCTCGTCGCCGTTGAATATCTCAAGAACGAGCAGCGAGCCGAGCGTTGAGTTCGTGATATTGACAAGGTTGTTTCCGATGAGGATCGCCGAGAGCGAATCATCGAAATGATCGACTATCTTCAGTGCGACACCGGCACGCTTCGAGCCGTTTTCATGCGCGCTTTCAAGCCTCATGCGGTTGCAGCTCGAATAGGACATCTCGGCAGAGGAGAAGATATTCGAGAAGATTATACAAAGCACTATCCCGCAGACATATGCCCATATCATGCGTCCTCACCTCCCTTGCCGGTAAGGCACACCCTCAGGCGGAGTATGCGGTTATTGTTCATCTGGGTCACGGTGACGCAGACATTTTCATATTCAAAGCTGTCTCCCACAGAGGGGATGGAGTCAAACTGCTCATACGCCCACTCGCCGAGGAGTTTGTTGTTGAACTCGTCGTTTTCCTCGTCGAGCTCAAGCAGCTCGAACACATCGCTGACGCTCATTTCGGCAGTGCAGTCCCACGCGCCGTCGCCGCAGCTCGTGTACGGCTCCTCAATGACGTCGTCCTCATCCCATATCTCGCCTACGAGCTCCTCAAGGATGTCCTCAACGGTGACTATGCCGAGCGTGCCGCCGTAGTTATCGGTGACGACAGCCATATTGATGCGCTTTTTGCTCATAACGGGGAGCAGCCCGTCGATATTCGTGCTGCCGTGGATGAAATACGGCTTATCGAGCAGGGCGCGCAGATCCATGCTTTCGCCCTCGCGCAGATATGTTTTTATAAATTTTCTTATGGAAAGGATACCGATTATGTTATCAATGCTGCCCTCGTACACCGGCAGGCGGCTGTGCGTTTCCGCACGGATTATGCGCAGCATCTCGTCGAGCGGGCACTCGACATCGAGTGCGGCAATGTCAACGCGGGAGGTAAGTATGCTCTCGACGGTCGTCTCGGCAAACTGCAGCGCCGAGCTTATCAGCTCACCGCGCTCGGAGTCGAGGCTGCCGTCCTCTGTCATGTCCTCGATGATGTCATATATCTCATCCTCCGTCACCGACACGGGCGGGTCCGCCTTCACGAGGCGCGAGGCGAGATTGCCCAGCGCGGTCAGCAGCGAGGCAAGCGGCTTGAGGATGGTCATGAAAAACCACAGCGAACCCGCGACTGTCAGAGCCAGCCGCTCGCTGTACTTTTTTGCAATGCTCTTCGGCAGCATTTCGCCGGCAAAGAACACGATCAGAGTCATCACAAATGTGCTTATCGTGACGGCTCCGGAAACGCCGGGAAACATTCGCGTTACCGCGATCGTGGCGATAGACGCCGCCGACAGATGCACAATGTTCGTGCAGATAAGGATGCTTGTTATTGCAAGGTCGAAGTTATCGAGCACCTGCAGCGCTTTTTCGGCTTTCGGCTCTCCGCGCTCGGCGCGGATCTTGATCTTCACCTTTGACGCCGAGGCAAAGGCGGTCTCCGACACCGCAAAATATGCGGCGCAGAGGATAAGGGCAGCTATGACAATCAGTGACAATCGACTGGCATCGTCCATTTCGGATCTAACACTCTCCTATTCGCGAGCTTAAAGCCCGGTAAATTAAAACTCAGTATATCATAGGCTGCATCCGCCGTCAATCACGCACTTGAAAATTCAACCGTTCCGTGATATTTTTTTAGAGGCGTTTTTCCGCAGCTAAAAAGCCTTCCCCTTGAGGGGAAGGTGGGTCGCGCAGCGAGCCGGATGAGGTGTGATCAAATCGCGCCGAAGGCAAACAATATTGTGTCGGCTTGCGCCGAGGATATATTTCACCTCATCAGCCGGCTTCGCCGACAGCTTCCCCTCAAGGGGAAGCCAAGGGTGCAAATTTCAACAAAGGAGAAAATAA
>CAVHZB010000072.1:17212-18044 GCA_963640555.1 Phascolarctobacterium succinatutens | reverse complement strand
ATATTATAGCGTCTGTACGCAGCCGTTTCAAGCGTATTTTGTGAACGGCGGCAGCTTCGGGGCTCATTTGATGTGCGTATTCTACAAATGACGGCTCCGAAGCGGACAATGATATGTCAAATTTAATAATTGTGAATACGGATGCTGAAAAAGCTTGACTTTCATGCATCAGGTTGTATAATAAGTGCATAAATATTCAAGGAGGTTCTTGTATAATGAATAAACAGGACATCAAAAAGGTCGTATTGGCGTATTCCGGCGGTCTTGATACATCTATAATCATTCCCTGGCTGAAGGAAAACTACAACGATCCCGAGATCATTGCAGTCTCCGGCAATGTAGGTCAGGCCGACGAGCTTGAGGGACTTGAGGAAAAGGCAATAAAGACCGGTGCGAGCAAGCTTATTGTCGCCGATCTCGTTGATGAAATGGTCGATGATGTTATCATCCCCGCATTGAAGATGGACGCAAAGTATGAGACATATCTGCTCGGCACCGCTTTTGCGCGTCCTGTCATAGGCAAGAAGCTTGCAGAGATAGCTGTAGCCGAGGGTGCTGATGCGATCGTGCACGGCGCTACCGGCAAGGGCAACGATCAGGTTCGTTTCGAGCTCGCCATCAAGCGTTTTGCCCCCGACATGAAGATAATAGCCCCTTGGCGCGAGTGGGACATCAAGTCCAGGGACGAAGAGATCGACTACGCCGAGGCTCACAATATTCCTCTTAAGATCAGCCGCGAGACCAATTACTCCAAGGACAAAAACCTGTGGCACCTGAGCCATGAGGGTCTTGATCTTGAGGATCCCGCAAACGAGCCCGATTACGACAAGCC
>CAVHZB010000072.1:0-17202 GCA_963640555.1 Phascolarctobacterium succinatutens | reverse complement strand
CCCGATGCAGGCTCCCGATGCTCCCACCTATGTCACCATCGACTTTGAAGCGGGTGTTCCCGTTGCGGTCGACGGCGAGAAGATGAAGGCAAGCAAGATCATCGAGAAGCTCAACGAGGTGGGCGGAGCTAACGGCATCGGCATAATCGACATAGTCGAAAACCGTCTTGTCGGCATGAAGGATCGCGGCGTATACGAAACACCGGGCGGCACTATCCTCTATTTCGCACATGAGCAGCTTGAAATGCTGACCGTCGATAAGGATACACTGCATGAGAAGAAAAAGCTCGCCATCGTTATGGCAGATCAGATATACAACGGCAAGTGGTACTCCGCTCTTACCGACGCGCTCGTAGCCTTTGCAAATGAGTCGAACAAGTATGTCACCGGCTCAGTAAAGCTCAAGCTCTACAAGGGCAACATCATCCCCGCAGGTACCACCAGCCCCTATTCTCTCTACAGTGAGCAGCTTGTCACCTTCGGCGAGAGCGATTACGATCAGGCTCAGGCGGCAGGCTTTATAAACCTTTGGGGTATGCCCACACAGGTAGAGGCGCTCCGTGAGCAGGGCAAGCTTTGATGCTGCTCAAGGCAAGCGACAATATTCAAGCAAGGAAGTGACTGAGCATGGCAAAGCTTTGGGCCGGACGCACCGACGGCAGCACTGACAGTCTGGCGGACGACTTCAACTCATCCATTCCCTTTGACTGCCGTCTCTACAGGCAGGATATCACCGGCAGCATGGCTCACGCAGCCATGCTCGGCGCGACAGGAATAATAAGCGGCGGCGACGCCGAGGCTCTGATAGACGGTCTTCAGGGAATACTCGACGATCTTGACTCCGGGAAGCTGCAATTTGACCTCACCTGTGAGGATATACATATGTTCGTCGAGCAGGTGCTCACCGAGCGGCTCGGCGACACGGGCAAAAAGCTTCATACGGCGCGCAGCAGAAACGATCAGGTCGCGCTCGACATGAGAATGTACCTGCGCGGACAGTGCGACGGCATATCGTCGCAGATAAGAGAACTCATCGAAGCGCTCAGCGACAGAGCTCAGGAATACGGCGACGCGATAATGCCGGGCTACACCCATTTGCAGAGAGCGCAGCCGATCACCTTCGGGCATCACCTTATGGCCTATGCCATGATGCTGCTGCGCGACATTGACAGGCTTTCCGATTGCCGTCGGCGCATGAATCAGAGCCCCATCGGCTGCTGCGCCCTCGCCGGGACCACCTACCCGACCGACAGGCGTTCGGAGGCAACGGCCCTCGGCTTCGACGGCATATGCATGAACTCTCTCGACGGAGTTTCCGACCGTGATTTCTGCGTCGAGCTTCTCAGTGCGCTGTCGATACTCATGATGCACCTGTCGCGTCTTTCCGAGGAGCTCATACTCTGGACGAGCTGGGAATTCGGCTTTGTCGAGCTGTCAAATGCCTACACGACCGGCTCCTCGATCATGCCGCAGAAGAAAAACTCCGATATGGCGGAGCTCATCCGCGGCAAAACCGGCCGCGTTTACGGCGACCTCATGGCAATGCTGACTGTGCTCAAGGGTCTTCCTATGGCATACAACAAGGATATGCAGGAGGACAAGGAGGGCGTATTCGACGCCTGCGACACCGTTTCGATGTGTCTGCCGGTCATGACGGGTATGATAAAGACCATGACCGCAAAGCCCGACGCGATGCGCAAGGCCGCGCAGAAGGGCTTTATAAACGCCACCGATCTTGCCGATTACCTTGTCAGAAAGGGTCTCCCCTTCCGCAGCGCCTATAAGATCGTAGGTTCGATCGTCGGCGACTGCATAAAGACCGGTTCGGTGCTTGAAGAGCTCCCCATCGAAAGCTACAAAGAATACAGTGAGCTGTTCGAGCAGGATGTATACGAGGCCATCGATCTCGTAGAGTGCGTAAAAAGGCGCACGAGCGAGGGCGGCCCCGCAAGGCTCCGGGAACAGATAGACTACGTTAACAATATTCTGAAAGGATGCTGCGAATCATGAAAAAGACAGTTGCTCTTATCTTATCCGTATTGATGATATGTGCCCTGCTCGCCGGCTGCGGCAGCGACAGCGGCAGCAGCAGTGACAGCGAGTCGGCGCTTGAGAAGGTAAAGGCTGCCGGTAAGCTCAGCATTGCCACCAGCCCCGATTTTCCCCCGTTTGAATCTCTCTCCGAAGACGGCAGCGTCGACGGCATTGAGATAGAGATACTCAATCTCATCTGCGACAAGCTCGGCGTTGAGCTTGAGATCAACCAGATGGACTTCGACTCCGTACTCCCCGGCGTTCAGGCAGGCAAGTATGACGTCGGCGTGTCCGGCATCTCGATCACCGAAAAACGTCAGAAGAACGTTCTCTTCACCGATCCCTACTGCCTCGCGGCGCAGGCCATCGTAGTCACCGAGGACAGCGACATCACCTGCAAGGCAGACCTCGAGGGCAAAAAGATATCCGTCCAGACCGGCACCACCGCAGAGAGCTTCTGCATGGAAAACGGCTATGACGTAAGCTCCTTTGCAGCCAACAGCGACGCGCAGACAGCGCTCACCAGCGGCAAGGTCGATGCATGGGTCATCGACGACCTCACGGCGGCCGACATGGTCAAGGTCTACAACGCGGCCGGCGGCAGCAAGCTCGTCATCCTCGACGAGGCAATGACCACCGAGCCCTACGCATTTGCATTCAGCTTCGGCAGCGAGGATCTCGTTGAGGAGATAAACTCCATTCTCTCCGAGCTCGTGGCTGACGGTACGATCGCTTCCATCTTTGAAAAGTATGAAGCACCGTACACCGCCCCCGAAAATTCGTAATACAATGATATAAAACTACTGCTATGGGGGTCAGAAGCAAGGCTTCTGACCCTTAAGCGTGTCAAGCATGCAAACAATTTTTGCACGCTTGAAAACTACAATAAGAGGAGGCGTATATATGCTTTTCATCACCGAATGGCTTGCAAAGCTGCGCGAAACATTTATCGACACCGGCTACTGGACGATGATGGTCGAGGGCTTCGGCAACACCATAATCATCACTCTCGGAGCACTGCTCATAGGTGTCGTCATCGGTATGCTTATAGCAGTGATCAAATACTGCTCGGAGGATGTTCCCGTTCTCAAGCCCCTTGCATGGCTGTGCGACGCTTATGTCACGCTGATTCGCGGCATTCCCGTCGTCGTTCTGCTGCTTATCTTCTTTTTCATCATCCTCACAAAGGCTGACGGGATCACCGTCGGTATCCTTACCTTCGGTATAAACTCCGGAGCATATATGGCGGAGCTCATAAGGAGCGGAATAAACGCCGTCGATGCCGGACAGATGGAGGCAGGGCGAAGCCTCGGCATGTCGCGCCTTCAGGCAACGCGCAAGATAATTTTCCCTCAGGCTATACGCTATATCCTGCCGGCTATCGGCAACGAGCTTATAGCGCTGCTCAAGGAGACCGCCGTTGCCGGCTATGTTGCCGTTGTTGACCTGACTCGCGCCGGAAACCTCGTCAGGAACAACACATACGATGCGGTAAATCCCCTGCTCATCGTAGCACTTACATATTTCCTGCTTGTTCTGCTGCTAACAAAGCTGCTGCGCAGGGTCGAAAGGAGGCTTTCAAAGAATGATAAGCGTAAATGATCTGTGCAAGTCGTTTGACGGCATACAGGTTTTAAACGGCATAAGCCTTGAGATAGATAAGGGCGATGTCATATGCATAATAGGACCGTCCGGTTCGGGAAAATCGACTTTCCTGCGCTGTCTCAATCTTCTTGAAAAACCGAGCTCCGGCAGTATTCTTTTCGAGGGCTGCGAGCTGACGGATAAAAATGTCGATCTCAACAAGCACCGCCAGAAAATGGGTATGGTCTTTCAGCAGTTCAACCTTTTTCCTCATATGACGGTGCTTGATAACCTCACCTGCGCTCCGGTCATGCTTAAGAAGGCAACAAAGGAGCAGGCCGAGAAAAAGGCTATGGAGCTGCTGACTCGGATCGGTCTTGCCGACCGTGCCGGCGCGTGGCCCAACCAGCTGTCCGGCGGTCAGAAGCAGCGCGTTGCAATAGTGCGTGCACTGTGCATGGAGCCGGATGTAATGCTGTTTGATGAGCCGACCTCGGCTCTCGATCCGGAAATGGTCGGAGAAGTGCTCGATGTTATGAAGGAGTTGGCTGTAAGCGGTATGACGATGGTCGTCGTTACCCACGAGATGGGATTTGCGCGAGAGGTGTCCAACCGCGTACTGTTTCTTGACGACGGCGTTATCGCCGAGCAGGGCACGCCCGCTGAGATATTCGGCGCACCCAAGTGCGAGCGTCTGCGCTCGTTCTTAGCAAAGGTTTTATAAGGAGGAGAACATGAATCCGTTTTACCGTAAGAGCTTTTTAAAGCTGCTTGACTTTACTCCCGAGGAGATCGACTGGCTGCTTACATATGCAGCCGAGCTCAAGGCCGAGAAAAAGGCGGGTATACCGCACAGGATCTGCGAGGGCAAGAACATTGCATTGATATTCGAAAAAACCTCAACAAGGACACGCTGCTCATTTGAGATAGCCGCCGCCGACCTCGGCATACACCCGGTATACCTCGATCCGAAATCGTCGCAGATCGGAAAGAAGGAATCCATTGCTGACACGGCGCGTGTGCTCGGAAGGATGTTCGACGGCATAGAGTACCGCGGCTACGGTCAGGAGCGCGTTGAGGCGCTGGCAAAATACTCCGGAGTTCCCGTATGGAATGGGCTGACAAACGAGTTTCACCCCACGCAGATACTCGCCGATTTTCTCACCATTCGTGAGCATTTCGGAAAGCTTCAGGGAATAAAGCTCGTATATATGGGCGATGCGCGCTACAACATGGGCAACTCCCTGATGGTCGGCTGCGCGAAGATGGGCATGCATCTTGTCACCTGCGCGCCTGAGGGCTATTTTCAGGACTCCGCGCTGACGGCTCAGTGTCAGGCGATCGCCGATAAGACAGGCGCCGTGCTGGAGTTCAGCTCCGATCCGATGAGCGCGGTGGAGGGAGCCGATGTTATCTACACCGATGTCTGGGTCTCCATGGGTGAGCCGGACGAGGTATGGGCAGACAGGATAGCAAAGCTTCTGCCGTATCAGGTCAATGAAAGGCTCATGGAAAACGCGGGAGCACAGTGCCGCTTCATGCATTGTCTGCCGGCATTCCACGACCTTGAAACGGAGACCGGCCGCGAGATACAGAAAAAGTTCGGCATCGACTGTATGGAGGTCACGCACGGAGTATTTGAGGGACCTCAGTCGATCGTCTTTGACGAAGCGGAAAACAGGATGCACACGATAAAGGCCGTTATTGCGGCAACATTGGTATAGAGGGGCACTATGGAAAAAGCATATTTGGTGCTCGGCAGCGGTGAGGTCTATGAAGGGCGGCGCATAGGCGCGTCCGGAGACGGCACCGGCGAGCTGGTATTTACAACAGGCATGGTCGGCTACCTCGAAACGCTCACCGATCCGAGCTACGCGGGTCAGATAATCATGCAGACCTTCCCTCTTATCGGCAACTACGGTGTTATACCCGAGGACTTTGAGGGTGCACCCGCCGCAAAGGGTTATGTCGTGCGGGAGCTGTGCGAAACGCCATCGAACTTCCGCAGCGAATATGAGCTGGATAAATTTTTAAAGGATAACGGCATCCCCGGCATATGCGGGGTAGATACCCGTGAGATAACAAGACTTATCCGCGAAAACGGAGTTGTGAACGCGAGCATATGCTCCTCTCCCCCGTTGAGCCTCGAAGCAATAAACGCATACACCGTCGCAGGCGTTGTTGCAGATGTCAGCTGCAAGCGGAAATATACAGTTCCTGCCGCGGGAGAAAAGCTCTTTTCCGTGGCGCTTATCGACTATGGTGCGAAGAAAAACATAATCCGCTGTCTCGGCAGGCGCGGCTGCGAGGTGACGGTATATCCCAGTACCGTCTCTGCCGAGGAGATACTTTCCGGCGGGCATGACGGGCTCATGCTCTCAAACGGTCCCGGTGATCCGGAGGAGAATGTCTACTGCATTGCCCAGATAAAGAAGCTCATCGGAAAAATGCCCGTATTCGGCATTTGCCTTGGGCATCAGCTCACCGCACTTGCCATGGGCGGAAAAACCGTGAAGCTCAAGTACGGTCACCGCGGCGGCAATCAGCCGGTCCATGCTCCCGACAGCGGCAGAACATATATAAGCAGTCAGAATCACGGTTACGCCGTTGTGAGTGAAAGCCTCGGCGGCACGGCCCGAGAGATATTTACAAACGCAAACGACGGAAGCTGTGAGGGGCTGGAGTATCCCGGCTTGAGCTGCTTTACGGTGCAGTTTCATCCGGAGGCCTGCTCCGGACCGAAGGACACGGAATTCCTTTTCGACCGCTTTATCGCCATGATGGGAGGTGCGCAGGATGCCTAAGGACAAAAGCATACACAAGGTACTGGTCATAGGCTCCGGTCCTATCGTTATCGGTCAGGCAGCCGAATTTGACTACGCCGGAGCGCAGGCCTGCCGTATACTCCGCGAGGAGGGCATAAATGTTGTCCTCGTAAACTCAAACCCTGCAACCATAATGACCGACAAGCAGCTTGCCGACGAGATATACCTCGAACCGCTCACCGCGCAGACCGTTGCGCGCATAATCGAAAAGGAACGCCCCGACAGTCTGCTGGCGGGCTTGGGCGGTCAGACGGGTCTTACAATCGCAATGCAGCTTAGCCGCGACGGTACGCTCGCCAAATACGGTGTCCGCCTGCTCGGAACGGACATCGACGCGATAGATAAAGCCGAGGATCGTGAGCTTTTCCGTGAGACGCTTCAGAAAATGGGACAGCCTCTCATTCCGTCCGCCACGGCAGACGACCTCGACACGGCGCTGAGTATAGCCTCTGAGATAGGCTACCCTGTCATCGTTCGTCCTGCGTTTACTCTCGGAGGCAGCGGCGGCGGCATTGCCGAAACGGAGGACGAGCTTCGCATTATTGCAAAAAGCGGACTTGATATGTCCCCTATCACGCAGATCCTTGTGGAAAAATGCATCTCCGGCTGGAAGGAGATAGAGTTTGAGACAATGCGCGACAGCGCGGGCAATGTTATTGCCGTCTGCTCTATGGAAAACCTTGACCCCGTAGGCATACACACGGGCGACTCCATAGTTGTCGCCCCTGCGCTCACGCTGGCAGACAAGGAATACCAGATGCTGCGCTCGGCAGCACTGGATATCATATCCGAGATAGGCATTGTGGGCGGCTGCAACTGTCAGTTTGCCCTCGACCCCGACAGCTTTGAATATGCCGTTATCGAGGTAAACCCCCGCGTGTCGCGTTCCTCTGCTCTGGCATCGAAGGCGACCGGCTACCCTATCGCAAAGATCAGCACGCGCATAGCGCTCGGCTATACGCTCGACGAGATAAAAAACGACATTACCGGCAAGACCTGCGCCTGCTTCGAGCCCACGCTCGACTATGTTGTCGTTAAGCTTCCAAAGTGGCCGTTTGACAAATTTGCAGGCTCCAGCCGCAAACTCGGCACGCAGATGAAGGCGACCGGTGAGGTAATGGCCATAGCACCCTGCTTTGAAATGGCGCTTATGAAGGCAGTGCGCGGAGCTGAGATATCTCTTGACACTTTAAACGCCGCACCGCTGAGCGCAGCCCCCGTAACGGAACGCCTGTATGAGCAGAACGATCACCGCATATTCACCGTATTTGAGGCGATAAAGTCCGGCATTTCTCTTGCTCGGATACACGATATCACGAAAATCGACCTGTGGTTTTTGAGTAAGCTGAAGGCGCTCGCCGACTACGAGGCAGAGCTTTCCGCCGGTATCAGCACGGATCTTTACCTGCGCGGCAAGAGGCTCGGCTACACGGACGATGCACTAAAGAGGCTGAGCGGTGCGGACAGTCTGCCTGAGTTTCACATGAGCTATAAAATGGTCGATACCTGCGGTGCGGAATTCGACGCGCAGACACCGTACTTCTACTCCTGCTGCGAAAAGGTCTGTGAGGCACGCTCCTTCGGCCGCAGTGGGAAGCCCGTCGTCATGGTTCTCGGTTCGGGACCGATACGCATAGGTCAGGGCATAGAATTTGACTACAGCAGCGTGCACTGCGTATGGACGCTGCGCGAGATGGGCTATGATGTCGTCATCGTAAACAATAACCCCGAGACCGTCTCAACCGACTATGACACCGCAGACAGGCTCTACTTCGAGCCGCTCACGCCGGAGGATGTCATGAACATCATAAATGTCGAGCATCCCGTGGGTGTTGTCGTAGCCTTCGGCGGTCAGACGGCAATAAAGCTCACGCAGTTCCTGGATAAGTCCGGCATCGCCATTTTAGGGACCTCGGCAGAGAGCATAGATATTGCCGAGGACCGCAGCCGCTTTGACGCGCTGCTTGAAAGCTTCGGCATAAGCCGTCCCAAGGGTATGGGTGTCAGCAGTCTTGAGGAAGCGCTTGACGCAGCGCAGACGCTCGGCTATCCCGTGCTGCTGCGTCCCTCCTATGTAATAGGCGGTCAGAATATGACCATTTCCCGTTCGCCTGAGCAGACCGAAAAGTATATGAGGACCATCCTCTCAGGCGGCATTGACAATCCCGTGCTCGTTGACAAATATATGCCCGGCACCGAGATAGAGGTCGATGTCATATCAGACGGCGAGAGCGTTCTTATCCCCGGCATCATGGAGCATATAGAACGCGCCGGTGTACACAGCGGCGACTCGATAGCCGTATATCCCCCCTATAATCTCAGCGACAAGGATCTTGATAAGATATGCGCCTGCTCTCAGAAGCTCGCACTCGCTCTGGGCACCAAGGGTCTGGTAAACATCCAGTACCTAATATATCAGGACGAGCTGTATGTCATTGAGGTCAACCCTCGCGCATCGCGTACCGTTCCGTACATAAGCAAGGTAACTGATGTGCCGATGGTCGATCTCGCATCAAAGATCATGCTCGGAGCAAAGCTCCGTGATCTCGGCTACGGCAGCGGTCTGCACCAGACCCCACCGTACTTTGCCGTCAAGGTACCGGTATTCTCTTTTGAAAAGCTCTCAGATGCAAACTCAATTCTCGGTCCTGAGATGAAGTCCACCGGCGAGGTGCTCGGCATAGGCAAGACGCTGGCCGAGGCACTTTTCAAGGGACTTACCGCGGCGGGCTTCCGTGTTCCGTCGCTGCACGGCGGCAGCAGTCCGGGCGTTCTGCTGAGTGTTGAGACGAACGACTATCAGGATATCATATCGCTTGCGCGGCGCTTCTATCAGATGGGTATGAAGCTGTATGCGACCGTCGGCACGGCAGAGGCGATAGCCGGTCTCGGCATCAAGGTAACGCCCGTGCACAACGCGACCGAAAGCGGTGAGCTCCACAGTCTCATGGAAAGCGGCGAGCTGTGCTATATAATTTACACCGGTGCCGTCAAGGATGCCACGATGGGCGACTACATTTCCCTGCACCGCCGCGCCATGCAGCTCGGCATTCCATGCCTGACCTCGCTCGACACGGCAAACGCTCTTGCACAGATGATGGAGAGCCGTTACAGTCAGAGCAGCACTGAGCTCGTCGATATAAACGCCATGCGCAAGTGGCGCCGCCGCATAAGCTTTACGAAGATGCACAGCTGCGGCAACGACTATATCTTCATCGAGAACTTTGACAACAGCATAAGCTGTCCGGAGTCGCTGTGCGTAAGCCTCTGCCAGCCGCATTACGGCATAGGCGGTGACGGCATAGTGCTTATCGAAAGCTCAAGTATAGCGGATGTAAAAATGCGCTCGTTTAA
The DNA here is from genome assembly GCA_963640555.1 of Phascolarctobacterium succinatutens. Lineage (GTDB taxonomy): Bacteria > Bacillota > Clostridia > Oscillospirales > Oscillospiraceae > F23-B02. Next base: position 7,405 of record CAVHZB010000072.1, on the reverse strand, counting down.
CCGCGACGGCTCGGAGGGCAAGATGGCCGGAAACAATATTCGCTGCGTTGGCAAATACATGTACGACGAGGGATATATCCGTCGGGAGTATATAAGCGTCGAGACATGCAGCGGCATACACCGTCTGCGGCTGTTCGTGCGCGACGGCAAGGTAAGCTCGGTGCTTGTCGATATGGGCAGCGCAGAGCTGCGCGCAGAAAAGATACCCGCAGTGTGCAGCAGTGAAAGGATGATAAACTACCCTCTGACGGTCGGAGGCAAGGAATACCTTGTCAGCTGCGTTTCAGTTGGAAATCCGCACTGTGTTGTGTTCTGTGACGCGATAGACGCACTGGAGCTTGACAAGATCGGTCCGATGTTTGAGTTCTCCCCCGCCTTCCCTGAGAGGATAAACACCGAGTTTGTCCGCGTCGTAAACGAAACGACCCTGCGAATGCGCGTGTGGGAGCGCGGCAGCGGCGAAACCCTCGCCTGCGGCACCGGCGCGTGTGCGGCCGTTATTGCGGCCTGCGAGTCCGGCTACTGCGATAAGGGCAGCGATGTTACCGTGAGCCTTCTCGGCGGCGAGATGACGGTAAACTACACCGACGGCGGCGTAACGCTTCTCGGCGATGCTACCGAGGTTTACCGCGGCAGCTTTGAATACTGACGGCATAGGGCATGAAAAATACCGCCGTGATCGCATGATCGCGGCGGTATTTTCGGCATGCGCCGGCGGACGGATATTATCTGCCGCTCTGAAAGCAAAAATAAGCCTCTTCTGTCTTGAGCAACAAAAGAGGCTTATTGGCAGCGGATGAAGGATTCGAACCCTCACAAACGGAGTCAGAGTCCGGTGTGCTACCATTACACAAATCCGCTAAACGCAAGAGCTATTATACAACAAAATCGGAATTTGTCAATACCCAATCGAATTTTTTTCAATAAAGCAGCGGTCTGTTCCAACCGCTGCTTTATCATTGATATTCCTGTTTTATTCTCAGCGAACGATGAAGTTTACAGAGGTGTCGCCCTGTTCGTCGACGCCGAACTCGTAGTCCTTGCCGGGCAGGACAGCATTTACCACGATGCCGACAATGGATGCTACCGCAAGACCGGAGAGGGATACGATGCCGATCTGGATGCTGCCGACGGAGTAGTTGATGCCGATGGCGAGCACGAGGATGAGCGCTGCAACGATTACATTACGGCTGTTTGTGAAGTCGACCTTATTCTCAACGACATTGCGGACACCGACCGCGGAGATCATACCGTAGAGTATCAGGGAGATGCCGCCGATGGTCGCAGTGGGCATTGCGGTGATGAGAGCCGCAAACTTCGGGCAGAAGGAGAAGATTATTGCGAAGCAGGCTGCTATGCGGATAACGCGGGGATCGTATACCTTGCTGAGTGCGAGAACGCCGGTGTTCTCGCCGTAGGTGGTGTTTGCGGGTGCGCCGAAGAGGGCTGCAAGGCTCGTTGCAAGGCCGTCGCCCAGAAGGGTGCGGTTGAGGCCGGGGTCAACCACATAGTTTTTGCCGACGGTGGAGGATATTGCGCAGATATCGCCGATGTGCTCGACCATGGTTGCCAGTGACAGAGGAACGATCGTAAACACGGCGCTGAGCAGCATGCCGGTGTCAACATCCATATTGAACAGGTGGAACACGCTTTTTTCCCATACGATGGGCAGTCCGAACCATTTTGCAGCCGCAACCGTTTCTGCGACATTTGCTCTCGCGGCGGGATCAACAATGACGGCGATAAGGTAAGAGCCGAGAACACCGAGGAGGATGGGAATGATCTTTGCCATGCCCTTGCCCCAGATGTTGAAGTAGATGACTATAATTATGGCGGATGCCGCTATGAGCCAGTTGGAATTGCAATTGTTGATAGCCGAGGAGGACAGGATCAGTCCGATGCATATGATGATGGGACCGGTGACTATCGGGGGGAAGAACTGCATGACCTTCTTTACGCCGTAGGCCTTGAAGAGAGCCGCGAGGACGGCGTACATAAGTCCTGCACAGGCAACGCCGAAGCAGGCGTACACGAGCAGATCGCTGTTGACGGGGATTCCTGCGGAGGAATCAAAGCCGGTTATGGCATTGTAGCCGCCGATGAATGCAAAGGATGAGCCGAGGAATGCCGGAACCTTGCGCTTTGTCAGCAGGTGGAACAGCAGAGTGCCGAGACCTGCAAACAGCAGAGTCGTTGCGATGTCTATGCCTGTAAGAATGGGGACAAGAACGGTCGCGCCGAACATTGCGAACATGTGCTGAAGTCCGAGGATCAGCATTCTCGGTTTGCCAAGGGTGCGTGCGTCGTACACGGGTCCATTAATCACGGTTTTTTCTTTCATTAGTGATTGTACCTCTCTTAGTGTAGTTTTGATTTATATAAAGGGTATTTGCTGACTTTATCATTCCGTCTCCATGAGATACACTCCCGTTTCGGCATCAAACTCCGGCAGGCGGACCTCTATGAGCTCCGAGCGTGAGGTCGGGACATTTTTGCCGACATAGTCGGCTCTTATCGGCAGCTCTCGGTGACCGCGGTCGACAAGCACCGCAAACTGGATGCTGCGCGGACGGCCGGCGGAAAACACCGCCTCGATCGCGGCTCTGGCAGTTCTTCCGGTGTAGAGCACATCATCTACCAGAACGACATTTTTATCGTTCACATCCGCGCCGATATCCGCTCTGAGCAGAACGGGCTGCTCGCTCTCGCGGCTAAGATCGTCGCGGTAGAAGCGGATGTCAACACTGCCGCAGGGAACCTCCGCATCCTCGATCTTTCTTATGTTATCGCGGATACGCTCGGATATGGGCACTCCCCTTCTGCGGATGCCGATCAGCACGACATCATCTACGCCCTTGTTCTTCTCGGTTATTTCGTGGGATATCCTCATAAGCGCGCGGCTCATTGCCGCCTCGTCCATAAGTCTTGCCTTGAGCTTCACTTTATCACCCCGAACAAAAGAAAATCGCCCTGCCGAAAACCGACAAGACGCACAAGAGCATGTCTCTCAAGTCTGAGAGAAGCACAATATCTGCGATTTTGCCGGCTTCACGGAACCGTCTTAAAAATCTTTTCTATGCGATTATACTTGCTCATTAACAGTTTTGCAACACCTTTTTTCCTTTTCGGACGATATTACAAAACCCGCGGCAAATTACCGCGGGTTTTAGCTTATTTTGCTACATTATACACATCCTCGCGCAGATGAAGGAAGGTAGGAAGCTGTCTGCGCACCGAGGCGACCTCATCAAGATCTATATCACAATAGAGTATCTGCTCCTTCTCGTCGCACGACGCGAGCACCATACCGAAGGGGCCTGCAACGGTGGAATGACCCCAGCACTCATAGTCAAAGCCCTCATACCGCGCTGCCGATGCGCCCACAAAGTAGAGCTCGTTATCCATGGCCCTCGCGCGGATGCTCAGCTCCCAGTGCCGTGGACCTGTGGTCATATTAAACTGAGCGGGGCAGAATATCATCTGTGCGCCGCGCTTTGCCTCGGCGCGGGCAAGCTCAGGAAATCGGATATCAAAGCAAACCATAACTCCCATTTTGCCGAAGCGGGTATCGAAAACGGTTATTTCATTTCCGGCAGCGAAGCTGTTGGATTCCTTGAATCTGACTCCACCCTCAATATCAACATCAAAAAGATGGACCTTTCTGTGTCTGGCTATCTGCTCTCCGTTCTCGTTGAACACAAAGCAGGTATTGTACAGCACATCCCCGCACTTTTCAGGTACCGAGCCGCCGACGAGGATAACTCCGTTCTCTCGGGCCCAGTACGACATTGCCTCCCTGCTCTCCCCGTTCTCGGCATCGGCAAACGAATGGAAATATTTCTTTGAATACGGGCAGCTCCACATCTCCGGCAAAACGACCGCATCTGCGCCGTTTTTTGCAGCCTCGGCTATCATGCGCCGAGCCTTGTCCATGGTAAGATGCTTAGCAAGCTCCGTTCTGAGCTGTATAACTGCTAATTTAAGCTTTTTTTCCATTTTGTTCACCTCAAAGGCAGTTTTCAAGATAGGAAGCTATATCAAATTCTTCGGTAAGTGCGTCCCTGCGCAGATACAGCGGGTGGTGAGGATGACCCTTGACGGATCTTCTTCCCACGCTGTACCACCTTGCACCGTATTCCTCGCCGATGCGGACCATGTCGAGGACGCAGTTTTTAAGATACGGGCGCTTTTCGATTATAGTGCCCCATGCAGCCCATACGGCGGGGCGTACGCCCTCGCCCACATTCCTTAGTATGTACTCAAATGCCAGCATGTTCTCGCGGTGCAGCTTTTCGTTGAGTTCAATGTCCATATCGTCGGGATTCGTTGCGCGCTGGGCATAGACATTGAACATCGTCCAGCTGTCATAACCGTTGCTCTGCGCGATGCGCGCAACGCTTTTGAGCGTGTTGTCAAGGTCATCCGGAGCGGCGGTGGACGGGTTTATTCCGATGCAGATGAGCGGATCACTGCCGCGAGTGCCGAGGATATAACGGTAGTCGGCGTAATGATCGGGCACATACAGCCATTTAGCCGCATCGTAATCTCCGCGGCTGCCCGACTTTGCAAGTGCCTCATCAAAGCTCTCTATATCGAGCAGACTGCTTTCACAGCTCGGTATGTGCATTATTTTACCGCCTCAAGCAGAGCATCCGCTCTATCGGTATCCTCCCAGCGAACGCCGAGGTCAGTGCGGCCCATATGACCGTAGGCTGCGAGCTTTCTGTAGATGGGCTTTTTGAGGTCAAGGTCGCGGATTATTGCGGTCGGGCGCAGATCAAAGACCTTGTTTACCGCCTGCGCAAGCTTCTCGTCAGAGACCTTGCCCGTACCGTAGGTATCTACCATTACGGAAACGGGACGCGCAATGCCGATGGCGTAAGCGAGCTGAACAAGGCACTTGTCCGCAAGACCTGCGGCTACAATGTTTTTTGCGACATAACGGGAGGCATATGCTGCACTGCGATCAACCTTGGTGGGATCCTTGCCGGAGAATGCCCCGCCGCCGTGAGGTGCGCTGCCGCCGTAGGTGTCAACTATTATTTTTCTGCCGGTGAGACCGGAGTCGCCCTGAGGTCCGCCAATGACGAAGCGTCCTGTCGGGTTTACATAATACTTAGTGCTCTCGTCGATGAGCTCGGCCGGAACGCTGGGCTTTATGACAAGCTCGATCATATCGCTGCGGATCTGCTCAAGGCTAACATCGGGAGAATGCTGGGTGGAGAGGACAACGGTGTCAACGCGCACGGGCTTTCCTTCATCGTCATACTCAACGGTGACCTGAGTTTTGCCGTCAGGACGCAGATAGTCGACCAACCCGCGCTTTCTGACATCGGCAAGGCGCTTTGCTATCTTGTGGGAAAGGCTTATTGCAAGAGGCATGAGCTCCGGAGTCTCCCGGCAGGCATAGCCAAACATCATGCCCTGATCACCGGCGCCGTTATCAAGCTCTGCTTCCCCCTTCTCCTTGGCTTCAAGAGATTTGTCAACGCCGAGGGCAATGTCAGCCGACTGCTCGTCGATGTTGGTGATTATGCCGCAGGTGTCGCAGTCAAAGCCGTATTTTGCACGGTCGTAGCCTATCTCGCGGATAACATCGCGCGCGATCTTTGCAATATCGACATAGCACTCGGTGCTTATCTCTCCCATGATATGCACAAGTCCGGTAGAAACGGTGGTCTCGCAGGCTACACGGCCGTTGGGGTCGTTTTCAAGGATGGCATCGAGAACTGCGTCCGAGATCTGGTCGCAGATCTTGTCGGGATGACCCTCTGTCACGGATTCTGATGTAAAAAGTCTTCTGCTCATTTTCTTTTCCTCCGAAAATTTTATTTCCGAACACTCAGGCAATTAAAAAACTCCGTCTGGCCGACGGAGCAACAAGTTTGGTCATAAGCCTCATCTTTCGATAATCACCGCCGGATTTAGCACCTTGCCTTCGCAGGTTGCCGGGCTTCACAGGGCCGTTCCCTCCGCCACTCTTGATAAGGTGTTCAGTTTTCTATAGCATTATAGCAGATACGGCGGTTTTGTCAAGGTCTATTTTCAATAGTGACAAAAAACCGCATATGCTGTATAATGTTGCTATCAAATTATCGGAGGCAGAGCCATGATAATCGTTTTGAAACCCGATGCGGTCCCGGAGCAGGTCGAGGATCTGAGATGTTGGATCCGTTGCCACGACCTCGATGTTCAGACCGTCAAGGGCGACCATCAGAGCGTTCTGATCGTTATCGGCGATGCGGACAGGCTGGATGTTTCCTACATCGAGGATCTGGACACGGTTTCGTATGTAAAGTCGATCTCACAGCCGTATAAGCTCGCGGGACGGGCATTTCACTGCGAAAGCACTGTTATAGATATCGGAGGCGTCAAAATAGGCGGCGGGCATTTTGCTATGATCGCGGGTCCCTGCTCGGTGGAGAGCAGCCGGCAAATGCTGTCGATAGCGTCCGAGGTCAAGGCTGCCGGAGCGTCTATGCTGCGCGGCGGGGCATTTAAACCACGCACCTCGCCGTATTCGTTTCAGGGTCTCGGCGAATCGGCTATCCCGCTTTTAGTCGAGGCCGGCCGCGCAAACGACATGCCCATTGTCAGCGAGATCACAGACAAGGAGCAGCTCGAGCTGTTTGAGGATGTAGACCTCATCCAGGTCGGAGCACGAAATATGCAGAACTTTGAGCTTTTAAAGGAGCTCGGCAAAGCCTGCAAGCCCATTATGCTCAAGCGCGGCTGGGGAAACACCGTCAAGGAGCTGCTCACCTCTGCCGAGTATATCATGAAGGGCGGCAACGATCGGGTCATTCTCTGTGAGCGCGGCATACGCACCTTTGAGCCGTGTACGCGAAACACGCTTGATCTGTCGGCGGTCGCAGTAGTCAAGGAGCTGAGCCACCTGCCGATAATCGTTGACCCCAGCCATGCAACGGGTCACGCCAGATATGTAGAGGCAATGTCGCTGGCTGCCGTCGCCGCCGGTGCTGACGGGCTTATGATAGAAGTGCATAACGATCCGGCACAGTCAAAATGCGATGCGGCACAGGCCATAACACCGGAGCAGTTCGGACAAATAGCGGAAAAAGCAAAAGCCGTGCGCGCCGCCATTTTATGAATAATAAAATTCTTGACATCGCCTGCGGGCTATGCTATTATATTTCAGCGGCAATGTGCAGAAGTACCCAAGAGGCCGAAGGGGCTCCCCTGCTAAGGGAGTAGGCGTGTAAAAAGCGCGCGAGGGTTCAAATCCCTCCTTCTGCGCCATGAAAAGAGCACACTTAAAGTGTGCTCTTTTCACTAAGCCGAATTGAATATTCGGAGAGTTATCGAAGTGGTCATAACGAGGCGGTCTTGAAAACCGTTTGGGCTCACGCCCACGTGGGTTCGAATCCCACACTCTCCGCCAAAA